>JAAZBB010000047.1 GCA_012514035.1 Lentisphaerota bacterium
AGCGCCCGCCCTTCCGGGTGAAGGGATCGGCGCTGCCGTTGTCAACCCGCTGGGCGCTGGGCCGGGGCGCTCATGTTTCCAATCCGGCGCGGGGGTATTTCCAGCCGGGGCGCTGGACATCGGCAGGGACATCGGCGCGACTTCATGGCCGGGATCGGCGCGGGGCCGGGGCGCGGATGGCGTTGACAAATCCGCCGTGGAATTTGTCAAAACAGCCCGACGAAATAAACGCCCGGATGCCCTATCCCCCGACGTTCAGCCTGAAAAACTCACATTCAGCGCGTTGACAAATTTTGACAAAACAGGCGCGTAAATCTGCCAAAATGCGCGTTTATCACTCAAAATTTGTCAATTTGTCAACGCCGAAACTTGAACCCACAAAACATCATTTCGACCAATAAACACGGGGGTTTTAGAGTGGAGCGGGAGACGGGGATCGAACCCGCGACGTTCAGCTTGGGAAGCTGACATTCTACCGCTGAATTACTCCCGCAATCAGCTTGGGGCATTTCTACCCCACCGGCGGCGGCCTTGTCGATAGGGATTTTGGCGAGACGACGGCCGTGGCCCGCCTTTTGCCGACATTGAAAATCCATCCGTGGTCGGGTAGGATACGCACATGACTCGTGTTGCCCGCTTCACGACATCCCTCTGGCTATTGCTCCTGACGGATGTGGGTCTGACGCCGGCGGCGGGCGCCGCGACGACCCTGGTGTTTGCAAGGGGCCGGATCACCTGCGATATCAGCTACCCGGGGGAGTTCCTGCCCGAGGCAGTCGGAATGACGTTGCCCATGGCCATGAATGCCGCCTTGGAACTGATTGGACCGCCCGCGACCCCGGCCCGTCTTTCCCTGCGCCTGCTGGAACCGCCTTCGTTCTACAAAAGGCTTAAGGCCATGTTCCGTGCGGAAGTTTTTGCCCTGCAGCAGGGAAATGAAATCGCGCTGCATCCGGGCAGCGATCCCCTGAAGCTGGCCTTTCGGCTCGGTCATGAACTTTCGCATTGGCTGGCCAGTCAAAAGAATCCCGCCCGCCCGCCCCTCTGGCTGGACGAGGGATTAGCCCAATTGGCCGGCACCACCGCTGCCGCCACCTGTGCCCGGACCCTGAAGCAAACGCTGTCGCGTCCCCCGCCCGCCCGGCTGGCCCAGCATCTGTTTGCGCTTGAGGAGCTGACCCGCCTGACGGACTACCCGCAGAACGCCCACCGTTCCGCTGCGTTTTACTGGCAGACCGAGGAGCTGGTACGGGCCCTTCGCGACAAACTGGGGCCTGAGGCATTTGCCGCCTATCTGGATCTGCTGTCCGGGCCCGATGCGCCGGCATGGGACACCCCCCTGCGGGACCGCTGGTATTTCTCTGACTGGGACATGAACTGGCTGGCCGGGCAGATCCAGCCGGAAAAACAAAAACCTTGATGCACCCGACCCACATTGACACCCCCGAACGTGCCTGGCTGGTGGCCACGGCTCACGACAACCAACCTCATGCCGAAGTGGAGGATTATCTGCGTGAGCTGCGGGCCCTGACGGCCACGGCCCAGGCGGAGATCGTCGGGGAAACCATTTGCCGGCTGCGCACGCTGCATCCGGCCACGTTCATCGGCCGCGGCAAGGCCCAGCAGATCGGCGCGAATCTGTCCGCAGCCGGTGCCAGCCTGGTCATTTTCGATGACGACTTGACGCCGGCTCAAGGCCGCACGCTGGAGGATATCCTGGGGGTACGGGTGGTGGACCGGACCCAGCTCATCCTGGACATCTTTGCGCAGCGGGCCTTGACGCTGGAAGGCGGGCTCCAGATCGAACTGGCTCAACTGCGCTACCTGATCCCCCGCTTGCGGGGCCTGTGGACACACCTGGAACGACAAAAAGGCGGCATTGGCCTCAAGGGACCGGGTGAAAAGCAACTGGAACTGGACCGGCGGCGCATCGAACAGCGCATCCACCGCCTGCAAAGCCAGCTCCAGCATGTGCGCCAGCGCCGGGCGGAACTCCGCCGCGGCCGCCGCCGCCACGGCTGGGCGCTGCTGACCCTGGTGGGCTATACCAATGCCGGAAAATCCACGCTCCTGAACCGCCTGACCCAGGCCGGGGTACAGGCCGACAACCGGCTTTTCGCCACGCTGGATCCCACCACCCGCCAGTTGCAGTTGCCCAACCGCCAGCAATGCCTGCTGACCGACACCGTGGGCTTCATCCGCAAGCTGCCGCACCACCTTGTGGAAGCCTTCAAGGCCACGCTGGAGGAAGTAAACGAGGCGGACCTGCTGCTACACGTCATTGACGCCTCGCACCCGCGCGTAGACGAACAGATCGCCGCTGTCGAGCTGGTGTTGCGCGAACTGGGCGCCCAGCATAAACCGGTTCTGGCCGTCTTCAACAAGGTGGACCTTGAACGCGGCCGGAACCAGGCCATCCGCCTGGCCGAACGTTTCCGGCATGCGGTGGCGATCTCGGCGGCGACGGGCGAAGGCACGGAGGCGCTGGGCCAGGCCATTGCCGACCTCCTCCATGACCGGGTGACGCATCTGCATCTGAAAATACCGGCCGGCGAAGGCCGCTGGATCGCCGCGCTGCATGCCAACGGCAAGGTCCTGACCCAGAAAGTGCGCGGCCGGCATCTGCTGGTCGAGGCAATTGTTTCGGCCGGCTTCGCCGCCACGCTGGACCCGGCTTGGGTTCAAGAAGATTGAAAGCGTTCCTGCCGCCGGAAGGACATCGAATACGCTTGTCCCGTGCCCACGTCGGGAAAACCGGGCCCTGGTCCGGTTGATTCGTTATCCCGCCGCAATGGCGGACTGCAGACAGCGCTGGATCATGTCTTCCGGCGGTGGTGGAATCCGGCCGGATGCCACCAGCAGTTCCAAGGCCGCGTGGGCCTCGGCAATATCCCGGCCGGCCTGTTCCAGGATCCGGGCGGGCGACATTGGGCGGCGGGCCACGCCATCCGCCACGGCCTGGGCGGCCACGGCAGCGGCCGTTTCGGCAAACACCGCCTCGTCCGTCATGAGCGGCATGATGTGATCTTCCGTCAGGCCCTGGCGCTCGGCAAACGCGGCGATGGTTTGCGCGGCGGCAATGGCCATGGCGTCGGTGATTTTCCGGGCGCGCACGAGCAACGCGCCTTTCAGGATGCCGGGGAAGCCGAGCGAATTGTTGACCTGATTCGGGAAATCCCCGCGTCCCGTCGCGACCACGCGGGCCCCGGCCGCTTTGGCGGCATGGGGATAGATTTCGGGCACGGGATTGGCGCAGGCAAACACGATGGCGTCTTGCGCCATGCCGCGCACCCATTCCGGACGGATCACATCCGGTCCCGGCCGGGACAGCGCGATCAGCACGTCCGCGCCCCGCAGCGCCTCTGCGATGTTGTCCAGGCGGTCCGGGTTGGTCGCCTGGCAGAGTTCCCACTTGCGGTAGAACCGCGGGTCGGAGGCGATGTCCTGACGCCCGGCGTGCAGTCCGCCGTGCGAATCGAACAGGGCGATCCGGGCCGGATCGGCGCCGGCCAGCAGGATGAGCCGGGCGATTGTCGTATTGGATGCCCCGGCGCCGAAAAACACCAGCCGGCTGGCGGCCAGTTGGCGGCCGGTCACTTTCAAGGCGTTAAGCAGGCCGGCGAGGGTGACGCAGCCGGTTCCCTGCGCATCGTCGTGCCAGACCGGAATGCCGCAATCCTCGCGCAGGGCATCGAGCACGCGAAAACAGTTGGGCTGGCTGATGTCCTCGAGGTTGATGGCGCCGAAGGAGGGCGCCAGGCGACGCACGCAATCCACGAGGATTTCCGGATCATGCCGGCCGACGGCGTTGCGGCTGTCGAGGCAAATCGGCACGGCATCCACGCCGCCGAGCATTTTCATCAGGAACGCCTTGCCCTCCATCACACCCAGTCCGCCCGGCGGGGACACATCGCCATCGCCCAGCACCCGTGTTGAATCGCTGACCACGGCGACGACATTGCCCCGCCAGGACAGGTCGAAGGATGCGTCGTGGTCATCCCGGATGGTGGTAGAGACGGCGGAAACGCCCGGCGTATACCAGGCGTTGAACCATTGAAAGCCTGGCAGAGGCGCGCGCGGCAGGATCTGGATTTTGCCGCCGTAGAACCGGTGGGCCGCCAGGGCCAGCTCCTTGAAGAACACCGTTTTGGCACGCGCCACCCGGCCGGCGTCCCATTCCGGCGGGAACTGCTTGTCCAAATTCTCCAGCCGCATGTCCATGCCGTTCAATCCCGCCTGCCCTGGATGACACGAGAACCGGTTTTGGCTGCAAAACCGGTTCTTGTCGGGGCCGTTGAAATCCGTGCGATCAGAATGAATAGACCAACCGGCCTTGTCCGTAGACATCCTGGGCGAGGCCGGAGGCGCCGCCGCCGTACAGCATGACGCTCACGTTGCGGTTGACCTTGTAGGCGAGACCCGCATGGCCGCGGAAGGCGTAGTCGTCTTCCTGGTCATTGATCGGATCGTCGCGGAGCTGGACTTCCCCGATCAAGCTCGCACGTTCGTCGAGGTCCCACACGATGGAAAGCGCGCCGGCCAGCAATTCATCCCGGTCGTCCGAGAACTCGTCTTCCGGGGCGGCGCCGTTCGACGTATAGCTGACATCCAGGGCGAAATGCACCACATCGTTCACAGTGGTGCCGATGGAGATGCCCACGCGCCCCTGCATTTCGCCGGTGCCAAGCCCGTCATCTTCATCGCCCGTAGGGAAGATTCCGGTGACATGGGGCACGATCCAGGCATATTCGAAGATATCCTCAAAAAAGAGGAACTCCAGGCCGGCCTGGGCATCGCCGAGCCCCTGCTCATCGAGGTCGCCGGCAGAGAAGCCGGCAAACGGCGCCGCGGCCCAAATGGCCACGCGATCGGTCAGGCCGAAGCGTGCGCCGGGGGCCACGAAATAGGTATCCGCGTCTTCGGCAACGCTGTCATCGTCCAGCGATGATCCGCCGCCGGCGAGGAAGAGTTCCCAGCTCATGGCGCCGGGGAACTTGTTCTCCTTGGTGAACAGCGTCCGGATCGGATCAGCCGACACCACTCCTGCCGTCACGCACAAGGCCAACGCGGCCAACCACAACTTGCGCAGATTCATCATTGCTTCTCCTTGGTTCAACGGCGCTGCCCGGCACCGCGGATGTTCGATTTGGCCGAATCATACCCTCTCCCCCCCAAGACGCGCAACCCCGTTTTGCAGGGCTTCGCCGCCCGGGGCGCATCCCTGTTTCCTTGACAACGATCGGCCAAATTTGGAGTGCGGCGGGAAGCGAGGCTCGGTGAGCGCCACGCCGCTTTGGGGGTTGGCAATCGAACGGTCAGCCCAAACAGCCAAAGCAGGGCCGCCTCCCGTTGGTCGTTGTCCCCGCACTCCAAACCGAGCCGCACAATTTGGAGTGCGACGAGCAGCGAGGCGCGGCGAGCGCCAAGCCACCAAGCACCTTGTCTCCGCACGTCTCAATAGCCAACCATGGGAAATGGCGGTTCGATTCCGGTCGGTCAATGAAACGGGGATGCGCCCCGCCGCCCGGGGCGGGGCTGGCGGACGGGCCGGGTTATTTGACGATGGCGCCGCTGGACAGGTCGCCATCGACGGTGACGAGGCGCAGGCATTCGCCCTTGCTGGCGGCCAGCAGCATGCCTTGGCTTTCCACGCCGCGGAGCTTGATCGGCGCAAGGTTGGAGACCACCACCACGGTTTTCCCGATCAACTGTTCGGGTTTGTAGTAGAGGGCGATGCCGGCGACGATCTGGCGACGCTCGTCGCCCATCAGCACGCTGAGCTTCAGCAGCTTGACAGCGCCTTCAATGGGTTCGGCGCTCATGATCTTGGCCGTGCGGAGCTGCACCTTGGCGAAATCTTCATAGGCCAGGACGCCTTCCGGATTGCCCACGGTGCCGGACGCCGGGACCTTTTGCGGCGGCGGGGTTTCGGCGGCAGGCGTGGGGGCGTCGATGCGCGGGAACAGGGCGCCGGGCGCGGCGACCTGGGCGCCGGGCTTGAGCACTTCGGATTTGGTCAATTCGTCGGGATTCACGGTCATGGGATTCTCCATTCCAAGGGCGGCGCGCAGGTCGGTCATTTTGCCGGGCATGAGAGGCATGAGCAGTCCGGCGCAAATGCGCAAGGCCTCCGCGGCTGCGTAGAGGGTCGTATGCAGGGGCCCGCGGTCCGCCGCGCGGGCCTGGGTCCACGGCTGGCGGGTTTCGATGAACTTGTTGGTCGCGCGGACCACCTCGATCACCTGGGCGACGCCGGCCTGCAGGGTGAAGTTTTCCACCGCGGTTTTCAGGGCGGCGGCGGCGGCGGCGGCCTGCGCCAGGAGCGCGGCGGCGGGACCCTGTTGAAAGGCGCCGGGCTCGGGCGCGGGCAGGCGACCGTCACAATACTTGCCGGTCATGCTGACCACGCGGTTGAGCAGGTTGCCGAGGTCGTTGGCCAAATCGGCGTTGTAGCGGCGGATGAAGGCCTCTTCGGTAAAGGAGGCATCCTGGCCCATGGCCATTTCAGCCATCAGGAAATAGCGGAAGGGATCCACGCCGTAGCGTTCGAGCATGTCGATGGGATTGACGACGTTGCCGAGGCTCTTGCTCATCTTGGTGGCGCCCGAGAGCCACCAGCCGTGCGCGAAGATCGTTTTGGGCATGGCCACGCCCATGGCCTTGAGCATGCAGGGCCAGTAGACCGTGTGGGTGGTGAGGATGTCCTTCCCGATCAGGTGGATCGCCGGCCACCAGCGGGCGAAACGGGCGTCATCCCGGCGATAGCCAATGGCACTGATGTAGTTGACCAGAGCATCGAACCAGACATAGGTGACATAGTCCCGGTCGAAGGGCAGCTCAATGCCCCAGGCCAGGCGCGACTTCGGCCGGGAAATGCACAAATCCTGCAGGGGCTTGCGCAGGAACCCCAGCGTCTCGTTACGGCGGAAATCCGGCTGGATGAATCCGGGATGGGCCTGGATGTATTCAACCAGCCAATCCTGATACTGGCTCATCTTGAAAAAGTAGTTGGCTTCGCGCACGCGCTGGACATCGCGGCCGCATTCCGGGCACTTGCCGGCGGCCAGGTCTTTCTCCGTGAAAAACCGTTCGTCGGACACGCAATACCAGCCGTCATACTCGTCGCGGTAGATTTCCCCGCGGTCGAACAGGTCCTGGAGGATTTCCTGCACGATGACCTTGTGGCGGGGTTCGGTCGTCCGGATAAAATCGTCATTGCGGATTTCCAGGCGCTTCCATGCCTCGACAAACCGCTGAACCGTCCGGTCCACGTGCGCCTGTGGCGGGATGCCGGCCTTGGCGGCGGCCTCCTGCACTTTCTGGCCATGCTCGTCGGTTCCGGTCAGGAACCAGGTGTCGCGCCCGAACATGCGCTGGTAGCGCGCCAGCACGTCGGCCAGCACCGTGGTGTAGGCATGCCCGCTGTGGGGCTTGTCGTTCACGTAATAGATGGGCGTCGTGATGTAATAGGAATCCGGTTTCATTCCATGTCCTTGACGGCGAACGGTTGTACCCCACCCCGCCGCCCTGCGCAAATCAATAGTTCCAATCGGTGCCGACCCGTGCCGGCCTCAAGCGGTCAGCGCCGCCCACACGCTGGAAACCGGCAGCCGCTCGAGTTCCCCTTCGGGGGCGTGCAGGACCTGCACCCCGCCGCGGCCGTGCGGGGCCCAGATCTCGGCATTCGTCGGACCAAACAAGGCCACCACCGGCAGGCCAACCGCGGCGGCCAGATGCGTGATGCCCGAATCGTTGCCCAGAAACGCGCGGCATTCGGCCAGGGATGCCGCCAACTCGACCAGCGACAACCCTTCAAGCCGCGGCAGGTCGGGCAGCTCGCGGGCCAGAAGCGCGGCTTCGGCGGCATCGGCCTCGCCCAGAACGGCGATTGCTTCGCCGCCCTTGGACCGCCAGCGGCGGATGATTTCGACAAACCGCTCGCCGGGCCAGTTTTTGGCGGGGCTGCCGCTGCCGGGATGCACTGCCAGGGGGCGCCCCGCCAGGCCGGCGGCTTGCAGGCGCTCGCGGCCGGCGGCACGGGCGGCGATGGGCAGGTCCAGCACCGGGATCAATCCGGTCTCGTAGATCGCCAGCGTCTGCAAGGGTTCCAGCAGAAAGGGAATCGCCGGACCGCGGGTCATGATGGGCGATCCGGAGACGACCTGCTTCGCCCCCGCCAGCAACAGATTGCTGCGTACCTGGCCCACCGGGTCGTGCAGATAGTTGAAGATCAGGTCAAAGGAACGGATCGCGGCCACCTGAGCATCGGTGAATTCCGGCTGGGGCACGAAGAACCGCGCCATTTCCGCGCGGTCCAGCGAGACAACCGTTTCAGCCAGCCCGCCCGCCACCGCCAGGCTGGCGATGTGCGGATAGCCCCAGATTTCGATGCGCGCGGCCGGCCACTGGGCCCGCAAGGCCTGCAGCACGGGCAGTGTGACGATGAAATCGCCCAGGGACCCGCCGCGCAGAAGCAGGAATCGCGGGGCATGGGACCGGATGGATTCGCCCACGGCCGCGACCTCAGCGCAGTTGCCACAGGCCGATGGCCGTGAACAATGCGCCGCCGATCAGCTTTACCCACCCGCTGCGGCGGACGGCGGCATCCGTGGGCAGCCAACGCTCACAGGCCCGGCGGAAGATCCACGGATGCAAGACGAGCGCACACCCGGCCAGCACCGCCGCGTAGGCCAGCAGAACAATGGCATAGCGCCAGGCGGAATCCGCCCAGCGCACGCCGGACAGCATCGGATTGGCCACCAGAAGCAGTAAACCGCCCAAGGCCCGCGGCGCCAGAAGTTCGTCCAGCAGCCACACCATGCCGGCGAACAGCGCCAACGCCGCCACGGGCACGAATGGCTTGAGTCCCTCGAAGCGCCCGAGCGCGGCATGCTGCACCACCCACGCCACCCAGAACAGGCATGCCGCCGTCAGGAGCCAGGCGGGCCACTTCGACCGCGGGAAGGTTTGCAAGGCGGATCGTGCCGCAGCCGGAAATCGCGCCAGAACCACGCCCAGCGCCAGTCCCAGCACACCCAGCAGGATCAGAAGACTACCAAGAAACCGGTTCGGATCCTGCATCGCGATATTCTCCTGCGGTGGGGGTGCGCGGGGCGGCAACGGCCGGCGCTCGGGGCCTAGGGGGAGCGGGACGGCCGGGCACAAGGGGCTCGCCCAGGGTGGTGGCATAGGGATGCGCGGGCGGCAGGGCGGGCGCGATCAACCGGCCGGCCTGCTGCGGGTCCTCCTGGAAGGGCGTGGCGCCGCTCACCTGGACTTCGCCGGCATCCGTGCGCACCAGGCGGATGGACCCGACCTCCGCCGTGTAGAACGTTACGCCCTGCGGCCCGCCGTCGTAGTCAAACCTGGAATGGACGAAGCGATCCGGGGCGCTTTGATGCAGTACATGGAACCCGCCGTTGCGGTCTTGCTCGAAGCGGGGAACAAAGAAGCGGATGATCCGTCCCAGTTCATACACGCCCAGGCACAGGCCGGCGGCCGGATCGTCGATCCGGCAGAACAGCCGGTCGGACCGGTCGCGGTGGATCAGCCGCAGGAACACGGTCCGTGCGTTGCGGGCGGTCGCGAGGCCAAACTCCCGCTTGAGCAGTTCCAGCCCGGGCTGCACCTCCAGTGACAGGCGCCGGCCGAGAAAGCGCAGCCCGGCGAATTCGACTGCGGGCGTCAGCATGTAGGACTGTCCCTGGATGATCCGATAGCTGTCGAGCAGATTCACCTCCACGTCGCGGGTCTCCCCGTCGGGAATGATCACGGGCCGGCGCACCAGGGGCTGGCCGGTGCCCGCCACGGTCGAGGTCGGCCGGTCTTCCACGTCGAAGGAAAGCCGGGCGTTGCCGCGGGGCGACAAATCCATGGTTTGGCCGGAATGATTGGCGATGTGGACCACGGCCTTGACCGGTTCCATCAGCACGGTGCGGTTGTGAACCAGCGACCAGGTGATCTCCACCTGGGCCGGGGCGGGCAGCCCCCACCCGCCCCAAACCGCAACGATCCAGATTCCAAGGCGCATGCGCATCACAACCCCGCCTGCCCTTACCGGCCGATTTCCAGGCGCGAGGCCGCACGGGCGGGCAAGCCCGCGGCCAGGATTTTCCGCTGCGTTTCGGGAATGTCATACACCACCCGCCGCAGTTCAACCACGTTCTGCGTCAGATCATAAATCGCATAGGCTGCGCGGGGGTCGCCGTCGCGCGGCTGGCCGACGCTGCCCACGTTGATGTAATACTTGCGCCCCGCCGTGATGCGCAGCTTGGTATAGAGCCCGCCGCGCACAATGCCCGCCTTTTCAAACGCCAGAGGCACGTGGGTATGGCCGAAGAAACAGACGGCGCACATCTGATAGGCGAAATTCGCCTCCGCCTCAAGCTTGTCAAAGACGTAGCCCCACATTTCGGGGTTGTCCAGCGTGGCATGCACGATCATGAAGGTTTCGACCGTGCGCGAATAGCGCAGGTCGCCCAGCCAGGCGCGCTGCCCTTCGGTCAACTGCTTCCGCGTCCAATCCACCACATCGGCCGCCAAGGGGTGGAAGCCATTGAGGTTCTCCTGCCGGGAGCAGTAGTGGTCGTGATTGCCCCGCACCACGGCGGCACCGGCCAGTTCGCGCACCTTGTCGAGACAAGCCTGAGGATCGGCGTTGTAACCCACGATATCGCCCACGCAGCAGTAATTCGTGACGCCCTGCGATTCCGCATCGGCCAGCACCGCGGTCAGCGCCTCCCAATTGGAGTGAATGTCTCCCAGAATGGCATACTTCATGGCCATGGGACACTACTCCGGATTTCCCGTGGCGGACAGCGGCGCCCCGGCCTCGGGCGCCAGAGGCACAGGGTCAGTTGCCGCCGCCGGCCCCTCCGCCTCGACCGGGCCGGACTCGGGCGGCGTTTCCGCGGCGGGGGTGGCGGGCGGCGCGGCGATCTCATCGGACTTGCCGTTCGAATCGCCGGTACGTGCGCCGCTGCGCGGCAGGACCAGCGTGGCATTGAAAAATTCGATGACGCCCCCGGTACCGATCAGGTTCCCCAGGTGCAACAGCAGTTCGGCGGCGGCCGGCGATTCCGGATCCGCGCCGGGACGCAGGCCATCGAGCACTTGATGGCGCGTCTGGCCGGGATGCGCCTCGAGAAAGCCCACGATCTCCTGGACGACGGCCGGCGCGGTGGCCAGGTCGACCGGCACGGGCGGCACGGCAGTCACATAGGTTTCCTTGGCGTTCACCTTGAACAGGTGCAGGTGCATGTGCCGGAAAGCCGGACGCAACGCCAGCAGCAACGTGAGCGGAAAGCGCGATTCCTTCTGCCAGGCCAGCGACACCGCCGAGAGCAGCGCGGGGTCGTCCATGCGCCGGGATTGCGGACCGGGCACCAGGCAGCGGGCCGATTCACGCAACAGCGGATTCACCCGGCCGGCGCGCATCCAGTTCTGCGCCTCCGTCCGGGTCATGGGTGCGGCTTCCGTCCCCTCCGGAGGCTCCTTCAGGCGATAGACCGTCACTTTGCGCAGCGAATCCTTCCACTGCTCCACCAGCGCCTCGTCCCGCAGCGTTTCAATATGCCCCAGATACTCCCCCTTGGACATGTGGGCATAGCGCGTCGCCCACAGTTCCTGGATCTTTTCGTTGTATCCGTGATGGTTCGGGGGGCCCAGCAGCGTCCCGCTCAGCCGACAGCGGGCCACGCAGGCAAAGCTGCCTGTCGGCGGCTCCACCTCGTTTTCCTCAATCAGGAAAAACTTGTCAAGATGGTCATTGAGAATATGGGCTTCGGCGTTGGCGCGCCGGCGAAATACCCGGCGGCATTC
>JAAZBB010000048.1 GCA_012514035.1 Lentisphaerota bacterium
GTGGCGGTGGTCTGCAGCGCGGGCGCGGTGACGGGCGACGACTGCAACAAGACGCAGGTCTTCACTTACAAGGCGACGGACGCCTGCGGCAACGAGGCGTCGGATACCGTGACCTACACGTGGAAGATTGATATCACTCCGCCGGAGGTTGAATGTGTGACAAACGAAGTGACGGTTGCCGGCGATGCGAATTGCCAGGCACTGCTGCCGGCACTGGAGGCCACAGCCACGGACAACTGCGATGGCGTGCTCCCGGTTGTTCAAACTCCGCCGGTCGGCACTCTCATCACCGGCGACAGTGATACAGTGGTGACCATGTTCGCCATTGACGACTGCGGCAATTCGAATTCCTGCGAGGTGATAGTGAAGGTGAATTGCACAGGTGGCTTGGCAATCGCCAAGACGGTGTATCTTGGTCATGACAGCGGGGCTTCCTGTCCAGGCAGCGAGTTGGTACAGGGTACCCACGGGGATGCCGTCACCTATTGCATGACGGTGACCAACACCGGTACGATGGACCTCTACGACGTCACCGTAACCGACAATCTGCTGTCGCCGCCGGTTTCGACAAACCTGGGCACGCTGGGCGTTGGCCAGGCGTTCTCCTTCCATGTGGACCGTTACATCTTGAGCGATTTGACCAACCGGGCGACCGCCCAGGGGACAGATCCCATTGGCGGAACCTACGAGGTCGACGACACCGCCGTCGTGTTGCAATGGATGAAGATCGGCGGTTCGGTGTTCCTAGACGTGGATACTGACGGTGAGTATGATCCGGAAGACACCAACGGGATTGCGGAAGTCACGGTCACGCTGCTGGATGCCAACAGCATTGTGGTGGCGACAACGACCACGGCCGCTGACGGCAGCTATGTTTTCACGAACCTACCGCCCGGCTCCTACACGGTGGTGGAAACGGATCCGCTTGGCTACTTCTCGACTGGCGATATCGTTCCGCCAAACGACAACCGGATACCGGTAACGTTGGTTAGTGGAACCGATTCGACGGGCAACGATTTCCTGGATGCCCAGATTGCGGACTTGACGGTGTTCAAGACCTTCCTGTCGGCCACCGAGCCCGATGCGGCCGGCGACTTCAAGGCCACGTACCGGATCGATGTGATCAATCCGGCGGATTCAGCGGCGACCTACGGCCTGACCGACGATCCAGACCCGGACGGCGAGGTGACCGTCAACGGTGCCGATGTCACCGGATTGATCACAACATCCTTCACTGGCGGCGGACCGTACGAGCTGGCGGATGATGCGAGCATTGCCGCCCATGCCACGAATACCTATTGGCTGGAACTGGATCTCACCTTGAGCGCCGCGGTGCTGGGCGGGACGGCGAGCGTCAGCGACTGCCTCGAAGAGGCGGGCGAATACGTGGCGAAGAACGGCCTGTTCAACGCGGCGACGATTACGTACGGCGCCGAGACCACAACGGTAACGGTGATCGACTGCGGCGAAATCCCGCCGTACATCGTCCCGGAGAAGACCTTTGTGTCGGCTTCGGAGCCGGATGTGGACGGCAAGTTCCAGGTAACCTACACGGTGACGGTGAAGAACACGGGCGGGACGGCGGGGACCTATGACCTGGTGGATAAGCCGGATCCGGACGCGAACGTGACGATCACCGCGGCGAGCTGGAGCGGGCAGGCTTCGGGATCGCAGAGCGACGGCGGGCCATATCCGCTGGCGGATGACATGGCGATTGCCGCGGGCGCAACCCACAGCTACACGCTGGTGTTGAGCGCACAGCTCTCGGCGGCGGTGATCGGCGGGACGGCGAGCGTCAGCGACTGCCTCGAAGAGGCGGGCGAATACGTGGCGAAGAACGGTCTGTTCAACGCGGCGACGATTACGTACGGCGCCGAGACCACAACGGTGACGGTGATCGACTGCGGCGAAATCCCGCCGTACATCGTGATCGACAAGACCTTTGGCAGCGCGTCGGATGTGGATGGCCTTGGCAACTTTGTTGCTACCTACACGCTCAAGGTCAAGAACACGGGTGGCTCGCCGACCTTCTACGATCTGCAGGATATCCCCGCGTTCGATCCGAACATCATCATCGCGGGCGGAACAGTGACGGGGCATTCCAACCTGACATTGGTCGGGGCGGGGCCCTACCCGTTGGTGACGGACGAAGCCATCGCGGCAGGTGAAACACACACCTATACACTGACGCTGAACGCGCAGTTGATCGCGGAGGTGATGGAAGGAACGGCCATTGTCAGAACCTGCGGCGAAGAAAACGGGACTCCGCAGGCGGGCGAGGGCCTGTTCAACGAGATGAAGGTGACCTACGGCGACACCAATCAGGAACTGTATGCTGATGATTGCGGCGACATCCCGCCGATTCCGCGGTACACGCTGGTCAAGGAACTGGTGAGCCCGCTCGGGCGGCCGGCCATTCTTGGCGAAGCAGTGGTCTTCACGCTGACGGTGGAGAATATAGGCGAAGTCGGTTTGGCCGTGGTGCCGCTGGTGGATACTTATGATCCGGCGTTGCTGACCTATGCCAGTGCCATGCCGCCGGCCGATGACAGCACGATGCCCGGCACCGTAATCTGGACCAATGTCGGTCCACTGGGCACTGGTGACAGCGTGACTGTGACGGCCAGCTTCACGGCAGTGGGCTATGGCGAAGGCACCAATACCGTGGTGACGGCGCCGATCACGGAAACCGGGTTCCCGCTGCCGCCGCAGACCTCGAGCGTGCCGTACTCCGTGGCGGGAGCCGGTATCGGTGATACGGTCTGGTACGATGTCGACGGCAATGGCATTCTGGATTCCGGCGAGCCTGGCTTGGTTGGTGTAGCTGTCGCCTTGTACGACAACACCGCCAACTTGTTGGCCGCTACGGCTACCGACGTGGCGGGATTCTATTCCTTCACCAACCTGCCGCCTGGAACTTACGCGGTGGTGGTTGATCCGCTCTCGCTGCCCAGTTACCGGCAGACCGCAGACCCGGATTATCCCGGAATTCCCGTGCCGCCGGGCGAGGACGACCACCGGACGACCACGCCCATCGTTCTGGCGGCCGGTCAGGAATACTGGGATGCCGACTTCGGCTACCAGCCGATTCCGCTGCTGTCGGTCATCGGCGACATCGCGGCATTCACGCGCGAAGGCCAGACCATCGTCCGGTGGGAAACCATCGAGTCGTGGGATACGGCAGGGTACTACCTGGAGCGTCAAGTGGACGGCCAGTGGGTGCGGATCAGCCAGAACCTCATCCCGTACCCGCTCTTCGGTGCATCGCCCATTGTCTTCGAAGATGGCGACCCCGGCGCTGTAGTCGGCGGAACCTACCTGTACCGGCTCGTCGAGATTGAGATCGATGGAGATGTCCTGTTCTACGGACCATACGAGCTAACCGTGAACGGTGCCGGTCGCACCTATGCCGATTGGGCCGCCGCCCGCTTCACGCCAGAGGAACTGGACGATCCGGCCATCAGCGGACGGGAGGCCGATCCCGATGGCGATGGGCTGAGCAACTGGCAGGAATTCCTGGCGGGAACCGATCCGAAGAATGCAGATTCGGTGCTTCAGGTCACGGGAATCGCCCGGGTGGCGGAAGGCCTCGAATTGCGTTGGGACAGCGTCGCGGGCCGCACGTACCGGATCGCCGTGGCCGACAGCCTCTTGAGTCCGTACCTGCCTCTGGAAGAGGCCATCTTGGCCACGGACGGGAACGGCAGGGCGCTGCTGTCCACCGATTTCGGCGACCGGCAGATGTATTTCCGGGTGATCCTCCTGAATCAATAACGGGCATTTGCCGAGCGCCCCGCGGCTCTCCGCCGCGGGGCTTTTCGTATCCGGGGACCGGGGGAGGCTGGCCCGTCAAGGGCGGTCTGTCATGGCCCGGCGGGCGGAAGGGGATAGGTGATGGGATCGGGGGCGGCGGGCGTCCGGGGGACAAAATGGTTCCACAGGTACCAGCCGTAGACGACGAAGGCGACCAGTGCCAGCAGGGAGATCAGATGGCAGACGATGCGTTTCGCGGGGTGGGCCACCCAGCGGGCCTTGCGATGGGCAATCGGCACGATGGCAATCAGGATCCCGGCCCCCAAGGCAAGTCCGATGCGAAGCAGCAACTCCTGCATTTGATAGGTCGGCATAATGGAAAAATTCTATGCCAGACCCGGTGGCCTTGGCAAGGATTAGTAGTCGAAATCGGAACCGCCGACAAATTCCCGGATGATCGAAACCGGGGGGGGCAGATCGGCGGAGAGGGGAAGGAAATGCGACAGGAATTCCATCATGCGCCGGGCTTCAGCGTAGATGACCTGGTTGGGCTTGATTTCGGACAGCAAAGGCCGGGCCAGAACGGACAGGATGGCCAGTTCATAATCGAGCGCGGAGTTGAACACCGCATCCGCTTCTTCCTGGAAGGGGAAGATCCAGGTGCGTTCGCCCCGGCCGACGTTGGGCCACATCTCGAGCGTGCGTGTGGCGGAATGGCCCCGATAGCGATGGTCGCGCACCAGACGGCGGATCAACCGGTTGTCGGTGGTCGGAATGCGGTTGTTGTTGTCCAGGTTCAACTGGGTCAGCGCGGAAATATAAATCAGGAACTTGCGGGCGTCCGGCAGGCCGGGGGTGAGCGCGGGGTTCAGGGAATGGATGCCTTCGAGAATAACCACCTGGTCTTCTGCCAGCTGTAGCGTCTTGCCGTTGTGGATTCGCGATCCGGTGTGAAAATCAAAAGTCGGCAGTTGGATTTCGCGCCCGGCATCCAGGTCGGCAAGATCGCGGTTGAGCACCGGAACGTCCACCGCCTCCAG
Organism: Lentisphaerota bacterium; assembly: GCA_012514035.1. Taxonomy (GTDB): domain Bacteria; phylum Verrucomicrobiota; class Kiritimatiellia; order CAIQIC01; family Lenti-01; genus Lenti-01. The sequence goes on from JAAZBB010000048.1 coordinate 4,794, forward strand.
ATGCTCGAAATCATAGTCGCCGGAAGGGGTCCGCGGGGTATGTTCGCGATCGACGAAGTAGTCATCGGTGCCCAGCGTGACGGGTCGCAGTCCGTTGACCCGCAGTTGAATGGCCAGCCGCTTGGCGAAGGTGGTCTTGCCGGATGAGGAAGGACCGGCAATCAGGATCCACTTGATGGCATCGTTTGAGGCGATCTGGTCTGCAATGGCCGCGATTTTTTTTTCATGCAGGGCCTCGGCCACCTTGATGAAGTCGTGGATTTCGTTGGCGGCGATGATCTCGTTGAGGCGGCCGACGGTGTTGACGCCCAGGATGCGGCCCCAGCGGTTGTATTCCTTGAAGGTTTCCGTCAGCACCTTGATGGGTTTGAATTCGGGGATGACCGGGGCGGAATCGCATGTGGGCATCTGGAGAACGAAGCCCGTTTGGTAGGGGATGAGGCGGAAGAACTGCAAGGGTCCGGTGGAGCGCGTCATGGGTCCGGTGGCCAGGTCCGAAAAGTTCTCGCAGACGTACGTCACGATCTTGGGCGTGTTGGTGAAGCGCAGAAGCGAGACCTTGTCTTCCTGTCCGTTGCGGGTGAATTGATCGAGGGCGGCAATGTAGGACATGCGCTGGCGCAGGATCGGCCGGTCGGCCGCGACCAGATCGCGCATATGCGCCTCGAGTTTCGCGGCCTGTTCGGGCGTGATGCCCCGGACGCCATCGGATTCGAATTCACAGTACAGGCCGGGCCCCAGGGCGTGTTCCACCGAAAACCGCGCCGCTGGGTGAAGGTCCTTGACCGCCTTAGCCAGCAGAAAAGACAGCGACCGTACATAAATCTGCATCCCGCCGGGATGAGCCATCGTTACGAATCGGACCGTCGAATCAATGTCCAACGTGTAGGCGAACGTCACCAGTTCGTTGTTCACCAGCGCCCCGAGATAGGGCAGGCCGGACGCCGGGTCCGCCGTGCCCTCCAGCAGTTCCCCCGCCAGCGTCTGGGAGGGACAGGGCACCTTGCGGTTGTTCTCAAGGGTAATGACGATGGTCTTTTTCATGAGGGATGCAACATGCCATGCAAATCAGGCGGCTGAAAAGCCAAAAAGCCCTCATCCGGCGCCGCCCGCCTCCTCCGGACAATCGGCCAGGAGGCCATGGACCTGGATTTTACGGGAAAGGGGAATGAGCCAGTCGGCATAGATGGCGACAATGTGATCCGGAATTCCCGGACTCGGGCCTGTCTTCCGGCTCTGCCGTTTTACGCGCGCCAGGACTTCCGCTTCGACGGCGGAATTGGTGACAGCCTCTTCCACCCGCAGCGGATCCCGGGACCGGATGGCGGCCTGGAGTGCTGCCGGCAGGCTTTCGCGCTTGCGGGTGGCAACATGGATGGAGAGGGACAGGCGTCTTGCCAACGCGTTCAGGCAGGCGGTGTCGGCGGCCAGGCAGGCGACTTCGTCGTCAGGGCCGGTAACGCAAAGCTGCGGCAGCAGGATCTGGACATAGGACGACCGCAGGAGCCTGACGCGGCCGGGCAGGGTGCGGGACGTTGCATAGGCCCCGGCCAAATCCCGCAGACCCGGCGCCGGGAAGCGGTCCCGAGCATAAAGCGCTTCGTTCCTCCGCCGGACGGCGCGCTGGCACAAGGCGTCCACCAGCGGCGCATCCAGCGAGGCGATCATGTCCCGTAGATGGAAAAGAGCGTCCATGGCGGCCTCAGGCGACGGGATAGATCCCGATCCGGCGGCCGGATTCCGACAGGGCGCATACCAGTTCCCATGCGGCCTGGGCCGGGGCGGAACGCCAATCCGTGGCGGCCTCGATGAAAAAACCATATTCCCAGGGGCGGCCCGGCAGCGGCCGGCTCTGGATGAAGGTGAGATTGACTCCCGCGGCATCGAACGGCGCCAGCACGTGCAGCAGCGAGCCCGGGCGGTTGCCAATCACCAGATAGATGAGCGATCGCAGATTCTTGGCGCCGACGGGAGCCGGGCGACCGCGGCGGGTGGCCGCCACGGTGAAAAATCGCGTCACGTTCCGGGTTCCGTCCTGAATGTTTTTACGGAGGGTGACCAGGCCGTGCAACTTGGCAGCGGCATCCGATGCGATGGCGGCCGTTTTGGCATCCTGTGCCGCCCGGTCCGCCGCCGCCGCCGTGCTGGATTCGGGGATCAGTTCGGCGCGGGGCAGGAGGCGTGCCAGGGTGTCGCGGCATTGTCCCAGGGCCTGGGGATGGCTGCAAACCCGGCGGATACCCGCCAACCGAGTGCCGGGCCGGGCCAGCAAATGCTGCAGAATCGGCAGCGAGAAACTGTCGAGGATGGTCGCCTCCGGATGGTGAGCCAGTTGGTCCAAAGTCTGCGTGACCGGTCCCTCGCTGGAATTCTCCACGGGGACCACGGCCAGCGGCTGCCGCAGAGTGCGCCCGTTACCCAACCGCGAGAAGATCTCGTAGTGCGACAGGCACGGGACCAGCGTGGCCTGGGGGCCAAAGCGGCGCCGCGCCGCCTCGTGGGAATGTGTTCCTTCCGGCCCCAGATACAGGATGGGAATGGTCATGGTGGGATTCCTCATTCGGTTGTGGCGGCCAGGCGTTCCTGCCGCGCCAGCTCAATCCAGGGCGCAAGGTTGGCCAGGAAACCGGCGAATTTGCCGGATTCCAATTGCTGGGGGGCATCGCTGAAGGCATTGATGGGGTCGGGATGCGCTTCGACAATCAAGCCATCCGCTCCCACCGCCAGCCCCGCGCGAGCCAGTGCCGGCACCAGGCGCCGTGCCCCGGCTGCATGGCTGGGATCCACGATAACCGGCAGGTGCGAAAGCTGTTTGGCCACCGCCACTGCTCCCAGGTCGAGTAGGTTGCGCGTACTCGGATCGAAAGAACGCAGGCCGCGCTCGCACAAGACCACCTGCGTGCATCCGTTCACAATGAGATACTCGGCCGCGGTCAGCCATTCCTCCACCGTGCTGGCCAGGCCGCGCTTGAGCAGCACCGGCCGCCCAAGCTTGGCGATCTGTTCGAGCAGGTCGTAATTCTGGGCATTGCGCGCCCCGATCTGGAACATGTCGGCCAAATCCAGCAGCGGCTCGATTTTGTCGGGACCGGGCACTTCGGACACCATGGCCACCTGGAATTCAGCCTTCACCTCGCGCATGATCTGCAGCCCGTCCTGCTTCAGGCCCTGGAAATCGTAGGGGGATGTACGCGGCTTGAACGGCATGGCCCGGACGATCCGGATGCCGCAGGCCGTCAGGTCGCGCACCGCGGTGCGGAACTGGTCGTAGGATTCGATGGCGCAGGGACCGGCCAGGATTTCGATGTTCCCGCCGCCGATCTTCACGCCCCGCACGTCGACCACCGAATTTCCCGGGTGGTACTCGCGGGAAACCAGTTTGAATTTCTTCTGGACGGGGAAAACGGACTCGACCGCCGGCAGGTTGCGCAGGACTTCGAGGGACTGGTGGCTCAATTCGTCGCCGATGCAGGCCACCACGGTTTGTTCCACCCCCCGGATGACCCGGGGCTGGTATCGCAGCGAACAGACCATGTCGCTGACGGTGGCAATATCGGTGTCGGTGCTGTTTCTCTTCAATACGATGATCATGTCAGGGCTTTATTTTGGAGTTCAGAGGTCAGGGTTCAGGGCACTCGATCGGGATGGCGGGGCTGTGAGGGTTTAGAAACGCAAAACCGCGCCTCCGTTTCGCCGGACGCGCGGTTTCGGAAGGGCTGCCGGAACAACGTTCACCGGGCCGGTCCGGACCACGGGTCCGGCGACCTAAAGATGAAGCGATGGGCCTGCCGCTTGAGTCTCACGCGGAGAAGTGAACCACGGCGCCCGGGCGTTGTCAAGCGGCGGCCGGAATTTTCTATTGCCCGCCCAGAAGAGCTTTTTTCAGGGAGGCCTGCACGGGAGAATCGCCCAGCCAGATGGCGAACAGGGCCTGCTTCAGATCCAGCCCCGCAATGGTTCCCAGCGTCGTTTCCGATGCGTCCGCCTGCTTGCGATACAGGGTGCTCAACCCCTCGGAACTCTGGCGCATCACGACCGTGTCGCCTTTCTTGAATTCCGTGTTGGCGAATTGATCCAGGAAAGCCGTGGTCTTTTCCGATGCGTAGCCGGATTGGGCGGCCTTGGCGAACCCGCCTTCCGTCGTGTCCACAAAGCGCTTGCGGGTGATCAGGCCGCTCTTGATGAGCAGCACCAGCTCCATGGGCTGGTCGGATTCGATCAGCGTCTTGGCGTCGGATCCTTTCAAGCCGGCAGGGACGTTGAGCGACAGCTCATACATCGCGCCGAAGATCGGCTTGGTCCGTAGACCCGAACCGTTGAGGACCAGATCCTCCGCGGCCGGGGCGGCCATGGCGCAGGCAAGGAGCAGGACAGGAAACAGGATCTTTTTCATGGTTTCTCCGTTTGTCAGGGTTGCTATAACATCATGAAGGAATTGGCATTCTCAAAGCAATTCTTCCCGTTTGGGGCCAAGCCAACGTTCGACATAGTCCTGGATGTCGAACTTGCGGCGCAGGCCGTTGGCATTCATGTAGCGGATCGTCCCGAAGACCGGCCGCTCGGTCCAGGGGCGGTCGTGCAGTCCGAAGCACCACGCCACGCCGGCAAACCCGTTGGGATCGCGCCCGTCCAGTTCGTATTTGTTGTTGAGATACAGCGCCGTTTCAAATGCCTCTTCCGGGGTCCGGCTCCATTCCAGCAGCTTCTTTCCCCAGTACATCCGCATGTAGTTGTGCATCTGGCCGGTGATGAGCATTTCCGCCTGGGCGGCATTCCAGCATGGGTCGTGCGTGGCGCCGGCCTCCCATTCACTCCGGGCATAGATGAATTCGCGCTTGTCTTTGCGGTGCTCGTCCAGGGTTTTTCGTGCCCAGGCAGGCAGGGCGGCATACCGGTCGTAGGCGCGGTTGAACCAGCAGGCATTGAGGCCCAGTTCCCGGCGCACGATCAATTGCTCCAGATAGGCCTCGGTGGCCACGCGGGATGCATCGGACTTCTGGACTCGTTTGGCGATGTCCAGCGCCGAGATCTGTCCGAAATGCAGATAGGCGCTCATGTGTGAACACCCGTCCATGACCGGGTCGCTGGACTCCGTGGCATAATCAGCCAGGCGATGCCCGAGAAAGCGTTCCAGCAGCTTGTTTGCGGCCGCCAGTCCGCCGACCTGATGCCGGGCGGCCGGCACGCGGTCATCGCAGCGCAGCCGGCGGCAAAGCGCCTCGGGATTTGCCAGGGGCAACGACCGCTTTATCAGGCCGACCGAAGAGACCGCAACCGGCCGGGGCTTGACGGGCTGGAGGTATTCGGCAAGGAGGCGATGGATTTTCGGTCGGATGGTGCGCGCGGCGAATTCCGCATGATCGGAGACCGCCGCCACCGGGATGATGGCGTCGGATTCCACCAGCACAACCGGACAAGAGACGCGCGCGGCGACCGCTGTGCGCCAGTCGCGCTGCACACGCAGATAGCCGGCATCGCCCACCAGCAGCGCCGCGTTTTTCGCCAGTCCGGGAATGACCTGCTCCGGCGGTCCCGCTCGGATGCAGAATCCGATGCCGCGTTTCGCCAGGCGTTGTTCCGTTTCCCGCAGGCCCTCCAGCATGAACTGATAATGCCGCCGATTCGCCTCCGGAAAGCCCGTCAAAGCAAAGGCAACCACAACCGGCAGGCGCAGGGCATTGGCCTGTTCAATGGCGTATTCCAGCGCGTGATTGAACTCCGCACGCTGAGCCTGTTGCATCCAATAGAGCACATATTGGCCCCGGCGCACCTGACCGTCGGCCATGCGGTGGATGCGGGCTTCATGGATCATGGTTCCTCTCTACTCTTTTGAAACCACCGCCTCAAACCCAAATGCTTTCTTTTGTGCTTTTGGTCCCGTTGCAGCCGGTCTCGCGGAGGCCGTGGCTGTGGTTGGGGGCTTTTTTCACGCGACACTTTGGGCTATTATCGCCCCATGAAGTTGAACAAAATCATATCCGGCGGCCAGACCGGCGCCGATCAGGGCGCCTTGAGCGCCTGTGTGCAATGCCATTTCCCCTATGGCGGCTGGATTCCCAAGGGCCGGCGCACGGAAAAGGGGCAGGTTCCCGCTCGCTACCGCATGCGCCAGCACTGGTCCCGGCACTACCCGCCCCGCACCGAAGCCAACGTCAAGGCGGCGGATGCCACCGTGATCTGCACCTACGGCAAGCCCGACGGCGGTTCATTGCTGACCATCGCCTTTGCGAAACAACACCGCAAGCCCTGCCTGAAAATCGACATGAACCAGCCCCACGATCAAAACGTGGCAAGGGTCATCCGCTGGCTCCGGCGCACCTGTCCCGACAACTGCATCCTCAACGTGGCCGGATCCCGGCGCAGCAAAGCCCCCGGCATTCATATGTGCGTCAAACACCTCATTCGCGACGTGATCCGCCGCCTGCAACCGGTTTCCAGGCTGTAACCATCTGTGGCTGCACTCGAAAAAATGCCCACGGCCCAGGATTGAAACGCGGACGGGGTGGAACCCGTCCCTCCCAACGGCGATCCTGCGGGCGGAGTTACTGATCGGATGGGGGTACGGGTGGCATCTGGTCAGAGGGGGGCGGCCTGGAGCCGGAGGAACCGGGTGGGGGGATCGAGGGGCAGACGGATCTGGAGGTGCCAGATGGCGGCGTCGAGGACATTGGTGATGACATCAGCGGTGAGGTCGACGCCGGTCTCGGCGGGCCGCCAGGCGGGGGGGGGCTGCATGGTCTCGGCGACAAAGAGGGTATAGGCCACATCGCGGAAGCTGTGGTTGAGCCGATGGTAGCCAACCCAGAGGGCGAGGTCGCGGGACTGAATGGAGAGGGAGGTGCGTTCGCGCCGCTGATCGTCGGTGAAACCGTCGGTCAGGCTCATGCCGAAGGCATAGATCTCGAAGTTGGTCATGTCGGCCTGGCCAGAGGTTGCCTCGGGCTCGGCGATGACGCCGGAGAGGATGGCCTGCTCATCGTAATTGTCGAGCTGCCATTGCTCGTAGCCGGTCGGGGCATAGGGCGGGTCGGCGGCAGGGCGGAAGCGAGCGACCAGGCGGAGGGGCGCTGGGCCGACATAGACGGAGCGGGTCGGGTTGGTGCTGGTGGTCCCTGCCCAGCCGTCGAAAACGTAGCCGGGGTCGGCGGCGGCCGTCACCAGGACGGGCAGGCTGCGGAAGTAGGTCCCGGTCCACTCGGCCCGATTGGTGACGCCGTCGGTGCGACCATCGATGGGCATGCCGTTGACCACCAGGTGACCGCCCGTGCCGGCGGCATCCGCGTTGCGCACGGTCAGGCTGCCGGTGCCGCCCAGCCCAAAGTGGTCGTCCAGGTGTCCCCAGGACACGGCGTGCCGGGCGGCGCAGTATTCGACCAATGCGTTTTCCACCGCGGCGCGCCACTGGGCGGTCGTAGTGGACCGGCCCCAGCGGCGGAAGTGCCTCTCCATTTCCGGTTCGATCGCGTCCGCCCACTGCCGGATGAGGGCTGCCGTCCGCTCCGGCCGGAAGGTGGTGTTTAGGAGATCCGCATACCGTTGGACGAAATGGTTGCGGAATCCCATGTTGGCCCAGAGCTGGTTGATCAGGAAGCCGGGTTCGCTGCCGCCGGTCATCTTGCGGGAGGAGAGGTAGGCAAGCATGTCGAAGTCCGGGCCTTCTTCGCCGGCCAGGTCCAGGTCGTAGAGCATCCAGCGCCAGCGGGTGTCGCCGTACTCGCCGCACGCGGCGGTCTGGTTGGTGTGTGCCCGCCAGAAATCGCAGTTGTTGATGGGCCAGTCGGTGTTGCCGAAGAAGGTCTCGGCGATGATGTAGTCGGCGTGGTTGGTGGCATCGATCCAGGCCAGGACCTGCTGGAAGTTCTCGTCCTGGTCGAGGGGGTGCAATTGGATCCAGTCGATCATCGCCTCGTATTCCTCGTCGCTGTTGGTGTCGCCATCGAGGCGCTCGATGTGGACCTTGTCGTTGTCGAGGGCATCCTCCTCGTGCATCAGGATGTCGACATTGTCCGGGTTCAGCCCGTAGCGGGAGGCCAGGTAGTGTTTGTCCAGGCTTTCGCGCAGGTTGTGCAGGCCCCAGTATTCGCCGTTGACGTAGGCGATCGCAGGACGGGCCGCCATCACGGACAGCTTCATGTTGCTGGCGATTTGATGGAACACCGCATCCTTCATCATGGTGGCGATGCCGGGCACGTCCGGGCCGTACCAGTCGTTGCCGCTGTTGCGCAGCAGGAAGCGCTTGTACTGGGTGGCCGCCTGGCCGGGGAACAGCGGGGCGCTGATCAGGTCGGTCCCGTACTCAGCGGCGCGGGCCATCAGGTAGAGCGACTTCTGGGGGATGGCTCGGGAGCCGCCTCCGTGCATGGCCAGGCCCATGAGGAGGGAGACGGCGGCGGTGTTCTGGGCGGGTTCGAACAGCTCGAGGTGGACGGGGCGTTCCCAGTTCTGGTCTTCATTTTCGTTGTGGTAGTTGGCGTAGGGTTTGCCCCACCGGTTCTCGCCGTAGCCGACAGGGGAATCCGCATAGGTTTTGCCGGGGACGAACAAGCCGCCGACGAAGCCATAGAGGTTGTCCGGATTGGTGATCAGCGAGAACACCGGCAGGGACCGGCCGGTCCCGGCCGGGGCAATGAAGTAGGTGCCGCTGGCCTCCGGCGAGCAGTATTGGCCGTCGGAGGAGACGGCGATGGCCCGGAGCGCGACGGCCTGACCGACGTTGCCGATTGGCGGCAGCCAGACAGCGGGGGGCACAGCGTTGCTGATCTCGACGGGATTGGTGCGGTGCCAAGCCAAGCCCGAGGCGGCGTCGGCGCGGTTGGTCACCGTCACCGCGGATCCGCTCCATACGAAGGCCGACGAGTCGCGCGGATCGCTGCCGTCCAAGGAGTAGAAAATGCGGTATCCTGCCGTGGGGGTGCTCAAAACCACCTGCTGGCTGGTCGTATACATGCCCGGCGGCACAGAGAACCTCGGCACCTGGGCGGTCAGCGTCTCGGAGTATTTCGGCTGCCCGGTGGTGTTGGGCAACCCGGGAGTCGGCCGGTCAAAAACCTTGCGCGCGCTGGTGACCCCGTCGGCGGACAACCCCAGGGACATGTCTTCGCCGATGTTGTATCCCGGCGCGTCGTACTTATGGATGCGAACCAGCCCATTGTTGAAGAGATGTACGTTTTCTCCGTCCTTGCTCAATCCGAACTGGCCGTGGACCACGGGCACCTGTTCATCAACCAGGCCGATGAGCGCGATATCCAGGATCAGATCGACGCTGGAGACCGAGGCCTGGTGGACCTCGACCGCAAGCAGGTTGGCGCCCGGCGCCAGTTCCGACGACGGTAGCGCGATCGTGCTCCACTGCGTGGGCGATCGCACGGCGGAGGCGAGGGTGTCATGGGTGACCTCGCCGGCGGGCAGGTTCTGGCGAATCACTTCCACGCCGTTCAGATACACCGCCATGCCGTCGTTGAACCGGGCGTGGACCACCAGCCCGGTGATGACCGCGGGATTGACGACCTGGAACGACTTGCGGAAATAGGCGGTCACGTGGCGGCTGGTCGGGTTGCTGCCGTAGTCGAGCACAGTGGCGCAGTCCAAGTTCAACTTGGGGTCGTTATAGCCGAACGGCGAAATGGCCGAGGCCCAGGCGGCGTCGTTGAACGCCGCGGTCATCCATGCGGCCGCGGGAGCACTGGCGGGGGTGACATACCGCCAGGTGGAATTGGCCGGGATCAGCGCGAGGTCCGGGGCATTGGTCCAGACGGTGTACTCGGGCAGGTCCGGGCTGGCGAACAGCAGCAGATGGCCCCCGGCCGGGATGGTGTAATTGGGCAGGCGGACGCCTTTGGCCTCCTCGTAGGGATTCGCATCGCCGATCGCGTAGTTCAGGATATTGACGCCGCCCGGGCCGGTATTATACAGCTCGATCCAGTCCGAGTCGGCATTGCCGGTTTCGTCCGGCACCGTGGTGTTGTCGTAACAGACCTCATTGATGACCAGCGCGCCGCGCGCCACCATGCCCAAACAGACGGCCAAGGCGGCCACCAACGTCTTGTTCAACATGCCAAGTCTCGCTTTGTTCGTTTGAGTGCCGGGACACTTGCGCCGGCGAATTTTCCCGAACGGCGTCCCCTTCGTTGTCCCGCACAATACCTGACTTCACGCCGGCCGTACAATGGTTTTACGGCTTGATTGCCTTCGCGGGCGCATGGCCGTTCTGCGGAGATGGCCCTCGGATCATCCGGATGTGGGCGCGATGATTGAAACAAGGCCGGTGTAGGCCAGACCTCTGTGTCCGGCGGATTGAATGTCGAAACCCGAAATCAGCGCCACCAAATTGTGCGGCTCGGTTTGGAGTGCGGGGACAACGACCAACGGGAGGCGGCCCCGCTTTGGCTGTTCCGGCTGTTGGGGCTGGCCGTTTGGCTGCCCTCAAAAACAAAAAGCGGCGTGGCGCTTGCCGAGCCTCGCTTCCCGCCGCACTCCAAATTCGGCCGATCCTTGTCAATGCAGGCCGCGGGATTTTCCGTCCCGGTTTTCGCACCATCCAATGGCTGGCGGCCTATTCGCCCGGATACCCCACGGTCTGGGCGAGGATGATTTTTTTATGATCCGGCAAGTTCAACGCCTTGGCGAGGGCATCGCGGTCGACCATGCCCCGCACCACCGTAGCCAAGCCTTCCGACGCGCAGAACAAATAAACGTTTTGGCTGATGAAACCGACATCTGCACCCGCATACAACGCCTGGTCCTCGGGGGATGATCCGGTCATCCTTGCGGTGTCCGCCACGAACACCAGATTGAGCGGGGCCGTGCCGACGAAGCCTTGGACTCCGGCCAGCTTGCGCAAATCGCCGGCGGCGACCGCTTTCAGAACGTTGGCGTTGGCGTCGTAGAGGTATGCGCCGTCCGCCGTGATGGCAAACACGTCCACTTCCTGCCAGTTCCGGGCGGAGGGCGCGGTGCGCTTTCCGGTGTCGGGGCGGTTGATGCCGAATGCCGCCCATAGCAGGTCGGCCACCACGTGTTCCGGCAGGGCATTCGGACTGAAGGCGCGGGCCGACTGTCTTTGCTTCAGGGCCTGCAGCAGAGGCATGCCGCCGTCCATGCGCGGCGAGGGGAGCGGGATGTCGGCCCGTTCCGCGGCAAATGCCCACGACCCGAGGGCCAGCGCCGCCATTCCAACGGACAGTATCGAGATCTTGATGTTGTTCATTTTGGTTTCTCCCGGGGGCTGGTTATCGATCCTTCCAGTTCCACCACTTCAGCTTTTCCGGATCGGGCTTCTTCCTGGTCGCATAGTATACCGCACACCTGAACACATAGAGCATGCAGCGATCGACCGGTTTGCCGACTCGCCGGCACAGTCGGGCATAGAGCTGTTCAGGATCTTTGTTCCGCAGGTCCTGCACCCGACGGATGCCGATCCGTCTGAAGTCATCGGCGGTCCTTTTCCCGACCCCGGGGATCGTCTGCAATTCGTCTGTTGTACTATTCATGATCCTGGCCGGTGTGGTTGCTGCCGATTTAATGCCACCATTTTCCGGCATAATCAACCTGTTCCCATCTGACGGATGACCGTTAGGACTCACCGGACAGCGCGCATGCGGAGCAGGTGGGTTTCTTGCCCCTGGAGATCAAGGCAGGGCGCCGGGTTGGATGCGCAACTTGTGCGCCGAACGGTGCGGCGCATGGTTCAACGGGTTTGGCGTTGGTTTTTGAAAATTAGGCCCGAAATCGGAGCAATTTGGGCTCGTAGGGCTCCAATTTTTCCTTTTTGGGCCGATTTTTCACGAATATTCGGGATTTTTAAGCATTTTCGCGCATTTTTGGCGATATTTTGTGTCCAATGGTGCTTTTTTCGCCACAAAATACATATTTTCCCTCAAAACCACCAATTCCCATACCGTTTGTTGGTTTTTCCGGCCATTTTTCGAGAAAAGATGCCACCAAACCCACCCCCGTCCAAAAATCAGCGCACATGTTGTTGTTGTTTGCAGGTCCGACCATGATGATCCCGGGATTGAGCCGGTTCTCCTAATTAATAAACGCAGTGGCGCAAAGGGAAGTCATGAATTCATGAAACTATCCTCCTTTTCTGGAACACGCCGACGAGGTGCGGGGCTATATCTGCCAAGTTCTGCAGACACGGCAAAAGGCTTGATAAATCCCAACGCGGCGAAATCAATGGGATAACGTACGGTATTTTTCGCACTTTCAGAAGTGGCAGTTCTCAGACTAGGAATGGGTTGGCTCGCAAAAGCAACCACAACCAAGAAAGAGAACTGCCATGGGCAAGAAGGTATCGAAGGGGGCCGTGTGGAGATAAAGAACGCAATCGAAGTGAACCAGGAGCAGATCAAAGGGCATCTGAACGAACTGGTGCGTCAGTCGGTGGAGGAGACCCTGAACGGGCTGTAGGACGCGGAGGCGGATCGGCTGTGCCAATCCAAGCGCTACCAACGGGTTGCGGATCGGGTGGACACGCGGGCGGGGCACTACGAACGGGGGCTGCAGACGCAAGCCGGCGATGTGGCCTTGAAGGTGCCCAAGCTGCGTACGCTGCCGTTCGAGACGCAGATCATCGAGCTGTATCGGCGGCGGGAAAGCTCGGTCGATGAGGCACTGCTGGAGATGTACTACGCGGGCGTCTCGATGCGGCGGGTCGAGGACATCACGGATGCGCTCTGGGGCGCCCGCGTGAGTCCCAGTACCATCAGCGACCTGAACCAGAAGGTGTCCGGGAAGATCGACGAGTGGCGGAACCGCCCCTTGGCGGGCACCCACGTCTACGTGTCGTAATATTCCTCGGAGGCCAGAGGGAGTCGACCACGAAATGCCTCCTCGACCTTTGCCTCAAATTGTTTCCGCGTAATAATATGGCCGCTCTCGAACCATCCGTATTTGCCTCCGAGTCTGATCAAAGGGATGGAGATTGCCAAAACAACAAGGATCGACAGCACTATGGCCAATAAGGCTGGAACTGGAAGTAAGTAGTCCATCATCTCCTATGCCCAACGTCAGGGTTCAGGCTCGACCCACGGGCTGTACTCGATAGGTGTGCAGCGAGCGGAAGGGTGTGCATAGCGACAACTTGTGGGTCGTAGACTGGAACCCCTTGAAAAATGCCTTGGTCTGGCCCCCGATCGCCCGCCGCGTCCCCCGGTCCTTCGCTCTGATAGCGGCCCCCAGGCTCTCGTCGCCGACCTCCGGCCATCCCTTTAGCCCCATCTGGGCTTCCGCCCCGAGAGCAA
>JAAZBB010000049.1 GCA_012514035.1 Lentisphaerota bacterium
ATGAGCGAAATGCTCGGCGAAGTCGTCGCCGACTTCGGCGAGGCCATCCTGCTGGCCACTTTCCTCACGCTGCTGACCCTGGCGGCCATCCTCGAATCCTGGAGCCGGCCCGGCTTCGTGCTGCTCACCCTCCCCATGGCGCTGATCGGCATCCTCTGGGCTCTGGCCATTGGCCAGTTCGCCATGACCATCCTCGTCCTGCTCGGCATTCTGATGCTCATCGGCATCGTGGTGAATCCCGCGATTCTCATCGTGGACAAGATGGCCCAGCACATCCGCGCAGGCACCTGCCGCCGGGAAGCCATGCTGACCGCCATGGCCGAACAGTTCCGCCCCGTGCTGATGGTCATTCTCGCCTCCGGCCTGGGCATGCTGCCCATGGCCATCAGCCGCGGCATCGGCTCCGAAAACCGCGCCGGCATCGGCACCGCCTCCGTCGCCGGCGTCCTCGTCGCCGGGGCCTTTACAATGCTCGTCCTGCCCCTCATTTACACCCTCTTCACCGGCAAGCCCAAGACCACGCCGGCCGACGATGTTTCGGGTCCCTGCCAGGATTGAGTCCCCCCCTCGCTCCTTGCCAGGGCAACAACATTCCCGGGGGATGCCTGCATCTGCTCGGCCGGCCCCAACGCCCTGCACGGGCCGGTTGATTCCCACGAGTGATGCCCATGGGCTTTGCCAAGGCCGCAAGCCTGGGATATAGTTTCGCCTTCGGTTTGCATCATGGTGTTTTTCCTCCAGATTCTGTGCATCCTGGGCCTGGTTTCGTGCGGTTTCTTCGCGCGGCGGCGCGGACTGCTGTCCGCACCGGGCACCAACGACCTCGCCGGCATCGCCCTGACGCTGACCTATCCCGCGCTCATTTTCGTTTCGATTACGCAGCTGACCTTTACCGACCTTCGGGCCAACCTGGCACTGCCCCTGCTCGTCATGACCATCGCCTTGGCCGGATTCGGCCTGGGCCTGGCCGCCGTCCGCTTCCTTGGCCGCGTACCGGCCGACACCGCCCGGGCATTTCTGTTCCATTGTCTCATCAATAACTATTCGTTCCTGCCCCTGCCCCTCGTTCTGTTCCGCTACGGCGACCGGGGCGTTGCCCTTCTCATCTTCTCCTCCATCGGTTACGAGCTGGTGTTGTGGACCCTGGGTGTCATGCTGTTCACCCGCGCCGAACGGAAACGGGACCGGCTCAAGTCCCTGTTCAGCCCGCCTTTCATCGCGCTGCTGGCCGGGCTGACGGCCGTCGCTGCGCGCGACTTGCTGCCCCTGCCGGTTCCATCCGCCGGATGGGCCCTTGCCCGAGAAACCCTCGTTTCCGGCCTGAAAACTCTGGGCGCCGCCACCATTGCCATCTCGATGCTCGTGGCCGGCAGCCGTTTCGCCGTGATGAAGTTCGAGACCATGCTGGGCTGGCGCATCTGGCTGGTATCCGCCATCCGGCTGGTGGCCGTTCCCCTCGTGATGATCCCGATCCTCGGCCTGATTCCCCTGGATCCAATCGCCCGCGGCATCCTCTGCATCATTGCCGTCATGCCCTCGGCCATGGTCAGCGTGCTCTTTTCCGAACGCTACGGCGGGGACACCGACTTCATCGCCGGCGCCCTGCTGCTGACCCACCTCTGGGCCCTCGTCACCGTCCCCCTCTTTCTCGCCTGGGCGATCTGAAACCCCTGTGGCGGTTGCCGCCCCACCACAAAATCTCCCCAGGTTTCCGAATGGATGCCTGCCTGAGTTCCACCATGGGGCAACCAACGTTACATCCGAATCTTGTTCTTCGTCATGATCGCAATCTGAAACGTAATCCAATCCGCTGCGATTGAAACAACCGGAGGGGTCGCATCTGCCTTTTCCCGATCCCGTGCAACCACGCCGGCCCGCGTGGAAGCAGGCCCTCCAACAACCCAGCTCGCAGGATCGCATCCTGGAGGGACGGGTGACACCCCGTCCGCGTTTCGATCCACATCAAGTCCCTGAATCCAGCCGGATCAAGTCAGTAAATCGGGGATGCGCCCCCCTGCTCAGGGTCCATCGTTCTGGAATTGCATCGGATGGGCGGCTGGCCTATGATCCGTTGGTATTGGCGCAGGAGCATCCCATGACGAAACCCCAATCCCCACCCCGCCGGCTGATCGGCCAGGGAATGATGCGCGTGGACGGCGACGGCAAGGTTCGCGGCACAACCCGCTATCTCAACGACCTTGCCTACCGGGGCCTCCTGCATGGCGCCGTGGTGCGTTCGCCGGTGCCGCGCGGCCTTCTCAAGGGCATCACGCCGGATCCGGACTACGACTGGTCCGGCATCACCTTCGTCACCGCCGCCGACATTCCCGGCATCAATGTCGTGCACATGCACGACCGCACCATGCCCCTGCTGGCCGAACTGGGCGGCGAAATCCGCTATCGCGGCGAGCCGGTCGGAGTCGTCGCCGCCCGCACCCCGGAGCGGGCGGCCGCGGCCGCGGCGCACATCCGCCTGGACATCGAAGTGCTCCCGCCCTTGCTGACCCTGCAAGAGGCCGTCGCCGTCTTCAAGGCCCGCCCCGGCGCCTTTGACTCGATGAAGGACCAAAGCATCGTCAAAGGCGACCTCGCCCGGGGCTTTGCCGAGGCGGACGATGTTCTCGAGGCCGAATACTGGGCCGGCCACCAGGAGCAGCTTTACCTCGAAAACCAGGGGCTCATTGTGTTTCCGCAGAAAGACGGTTCCATTCTCGTCGAGGGCTCCATTCAGTGCCCGTATTTTCCGGTGCACGAGCTGAACGATCCGCTCCAGCTGCCGCCGGAAAAAATCCGCGTGCGCCAGACCCCCATCGGGGGCGCCTTCGGCGGCAAGGAGGATTATCCCACCATGCTGACCGGCTACGCCGCCTTGCCGGCGCTGAAGTCCGGCCGGCCCGTCAAGATCACCTACGAGCGGAACGAGGACATCCTGTTCACGCCCAAGCGCCACCCCGTCTGGGTGCGCTATAAAACAGGTTTCAAGAAGGACGGCACCCTCACGGCCATCGAATGCGACTTCCTCCTCGACGGGGGCGCCTACCTGACGCTGTCGGATGTCGTGATGTTCCGCGGCATCCTGCACTGCGCCCTCGCCTACCGCTGCGACAACGTGACCATCCGCGGCCGGGTCGCCCGCACGAATTCCATGCCCTGCGGAGCCTTCCGGGGTTTCGGCGCCCCCCAGGCCATTTGGGGCCTGGAATCGCATCTCGACGCCATCGCCGCCCGGCTGGGCAAGCCGCCGCACCTGTACCGCCTGCAGGTTCACGCCCGCCCCGGCGATGTCACCCCCACCGGCCAGGTCCTCTCCGGCGAAAACGGCTCGACCGCCTGCCTGAAGCTGGCGCTGCAACGGGCGGATTTCGCCCGCAAGCTCAAGCGGTGCTCGCGCGGACGGCTCCGCCGGGGCCAGGCGAAATGGTATGGCATCGGCTTGGCTTTCTTCGGCCACGGCGCGGCCTTCACCGGCGACGGTGAAGCCAAGTTCAAGGCCAAGGGCCGCGTGGAGCTCACCCGGCTGGCGGATGGCCGGCCCGGGATCGATATCCGCGTGTCCTCCACTGAAATGGGCCAGGGCGTGCACACGGTCTTCACGCAGATCGCCGCCGATGCCCTCTCTCTCGACCCGGGCCGCATCCGCTTCCCGCTGGCCGATACCGGCCTGACACCCAACTCCGGCCCGACCGTCGCCTCGCGCACCACCATGGTTGTTGGCAATGTCGTCCACCGGGCGGCGCTCGACTTGAAACGCCAGATCGAATCATTCGCCTCCCGGCGCCATTTCAAGGGCGCGGCGGTCGAACTGCGCCGCTCCCAACTCGTGGCTCCGGGCCGTCCGCCCCTCCCTTTTGCCCGAGTCGCGCGCGACATGCTCGCCGAACTCGGCGGAGCCAGCGGCTTCTTCCAGTTCGAACTGCCGCCGGAAACCAAATGGGACCAGCAAGCCTTCGTGGGCGACTCCTATCCCGGCTATTCCTGGTCCGCCAACATCGCGGAAATCGAGATCGACCCGCTCACCTGCGAGATCGACGTCAAGCGGGTCACCGCCGTGCTGGACATCGGCCGGGTCATCAATCCTGTCACCGCCAGCGGCCAGGTGGAAGGCGGCCTGACGCAGGCCCTGGGCTACGCCCTGCTGGAAAAAATCGGCACCGGCCGCAACGGGCTCTACGACGCCGCCCGCCTCCAAACCTATATCATCCCCACCGCCCGCGACATCCCCGAGTTCGACGTGCAGTTCGTCGAATATCCCTACACCTTCGCGCCCCCCGGTGCCAAGGGCTTGGGCGAATTGCCGATGGACGGTCTCGCGCCCGCCATCGCCAACGCAGTCGAAGCCGCCACCGGACGGCGGATCCGCACCCTGCCGATCACCCCCGAAGCCATTTTCGCCGCCCTGCACCCCGCCCAAGGAGCCCCCGCGTCATGAGCACCCTCAAGCGCACCTGGAAAGTCAACGGACAGACCGTCCCCATCCGCGCCCCCGCCGGCCGCCGCCTGCTGGATGTTCTCCGCGACGACCTTGGACTCGTCGGCACCAAGGAAAGCTGCGGCGAGGGCGAATGCGGCGCCTGTACCGTCATCGTGGACAACGAACCGGTCGTCTCCTGCCTGATTCCCGCCGGCCAACTCCCCGACGGCACGGCAATCCTGACGATCGAAGGCATCGAAAAAACACGCATTGGCCGCCTGATCCAGCGCGCGTTCCTCGAATGCGGCGCGGTCCAGTGCGGCTTCTGCATCCCCGGCATGGTCGTCAGCAGCTATGCGCTCCTGGTGAAGAATCCACGCCCCTCCACCCCCGCCATCCGCGAAGGACTTGCCGGCAACCTCTGCCGCTGCACCGGCTACACCAAGATTATCCAGGCCGTGAAACTCGCCGCTGCCCGCCTCCCCAAACGGAAATGACCAGGGCCCGTCCATGAAAATCACCGAAACAATCGACATCCGCTTCCCGAAAACGCTCGCCGAAGCCCTGCGCCTGCAGGCCGGCGAAAAGACGCGTGGCCAGCTGCTCGCCGGCGGAACCGACCTCATGGTGCAGTGGGCCTCCGGCGCACCGACACCTGAACGCGCCACCTCCATCTGGAACCTGCCCGAACTGGACGCCATCGAAATCTTCGACGATTTCATCGAAGTCGGCGCCGGCGTCACCCACGCGTTTTTGCGCGACGCCGCGCCGATCCACCGCCATCTCCCCGCGCTGGTCGCCGCCGCCGCCACCATCGGCGCCGCCCAGATTCAAGCCCGCGGAACCCTCGGCGGCAATGCCGCCAATGCCTCCCCCGCCGGCGATACCGCCCCGGCCCTCCTGGTCTCCGGCGGTTCCGTTCTCCTGGCCTCCCGCTCCGGCACCCGAACCGTGCCCCTGGACCGGTTCTGGACCGCCTATCGCCGGATCGACGCCCAGCCCGACGAGATCATTGTTGCCTTTCGCCTGCCCCGCAAGGGCTCCGCCCGGGAGCGGTTCCGGAAAATCGGCACCCGCCGCGCCCAGGCCATCAGCAAGGTTATGGCGGCTTCCCGTATCCGGATCGTCAAAGGCCGCGTCACATCCGCCGCCATCGCCTTGGGCTCCATCGCGCCTACGCCCGTGCGCTTGTCGGCGGTCGAATCCCTGCTCGTCGGCCAGAAACTCACCCCCGCGCTGATCGACGAAGCCGAACAACTCGCCCAGGCCACCGTCCAGCCCATCGATGATATTCGGTCTTCCGCGGACTACCGCCGCTGGGCCTCCGGCCGCCTTGTCCGGGATGCCTTGGAAAACCTGTAGGCGGTTCTTTTCGCCCGCTTTTCGCCCAATAAGCCATTGCTTTTGTCCAGCCGGTTCGGCTATCTTGCACACTGTTCGAAAATTACATTCAAGGAGGCGTTCTATGTCACGCTGGTTCATTGCATTCGTTTGCTCTCTGGCCATTGCCGGTGGTGCCGCCGGCCAGGATGATGATCTTGATGCCCTGCTCGCCGGCCTCGGCGAAGAGCCGGTCGCCGCCGTTGAAGAAGTGGCGGAAGAAGTCCCCGCCGCGGTCGAAGCGGCCGTCGCAGACGTACCCGAAGCCATGGAAGCCGCCGTGGAAGACCCCTTCGCCGATCTGTTCGACGAAACCGAAGCCGCCGCCGAGGAATTCCCCGCCGCCGTTGAAGAAGTTGCGGAAGATGTCCCCGCCGCGGTCGATGCGGCCGTCGCAGACGCACCCGAAGCCATGGAAGCCGCCGTGGAAGATCCTTTTGCCGATCTGTTCGACGAAACTGAAACCGCCGCCGAGGAAATCCCCGCCGCCGTTGAAGAAGTGACGGAAGAAGTTCCCACCGCGGTCGAGGCAGCCGTCGCAGACGCGCCCGAAACCGGGGAAGCCGCCGTGGAAGACCCCTTCGCCGATCTGTTCGACGAAACCGAAGTCGCCGCCGAGGAAGCCGGCGAGATCGCCGCCGAGGAAATCCCCGCCGCCGTTGAAGAAGTGACGGAAGAAGTTCCCGCCCCGGTCGAGGCAGCCGTCGCAGACGCGCCCGAAGCCATGGAAACCGCCGTGGAAGACCCCTTC
>JAAZBB010000004.1 GCA_012514035.1 Lentisphaerota bacterium
AAGCTCCTGCTGGGCGCTCACCCACAGCAGTCGCGCCCCGCCGGGGCGCGTGGATTGAAACTCCTCTACATGGCCAAAGGCATCGAAGACGGGACGTCGCGCCCCGCCGGGGCGCGTGGATTGAAACTTTTCGGCGTCGGTCCTGATGATTCTGCCGAGCGGGTCGCGCCCCGCCGGGGCGCGTGGATTGAAACCAACCATCCCTGGGCGTGGTGGTAGGTCACGACGGTCGCGCCCCGCCGGGGCGCGTGGATTGAAACTCGCATGGAAAGCGCAGAAAGCAAGCGGACGGAGGTCGCGCCCCGCCGGGGCGCGTGGATTGAAACGCAGTTCGGGATTCGCAAATAGGATATTCGTCAAGTCGCGCCCCGCCGGGGCGCGTGGATTGAAACAAGCCAGGGAGGGCGCGAATAGCCGCTTGGCCGCGTCGCGCCCCGCCGGGGCGCGTGGATTGAAACAATGCCGGGCAGGCCAAGGCGCAGGCGGCGACGGGTCGCGCCCCGCCGGGGCGCGTGGATTGAAACAAATGTCTAAATAACGGAGAATCATCATGGCAGAACGTCGCGCCCCGCCGGGGCGCGTGGATTGAAACTAGTCTGGAATACGCTGTGCGATTTGGCGTCGTGGTCGCGCCCCGCCGGGGCGCGTGGATTGAAACATGAGCGCCGCCATAGCGACCGAAAGCGCGAACTGGTCGCGCCCCGCCGGGGCGCGTGGATTGAAACGTCTTCCAATCCTCGTACTCCTCCTCGACCACCACGTCGCGCCCCGCCGGGGCGCGTGGATTGAAACGTTGACCTCGCGGGCGGCTTCTGCGGAACCGTCTGTCGCGCCCCGCCGGGGCGCGTGGATTGAAACTGGTGTTGGAATTACTTGGATTTCGCCTTGTGCTCGTCGCGCCCCGCCGGGGCGCGTGGATTGAAACGCGCCGTTCGACCAGACGCAATGCCGGACCTGCCGTCGCGCCCCGCCGGGGCGCGTGGATTGAAACATAAGCAGCAGAGAGGAAAGCGAGCCCCCGGCCGGTCGCGCCCCGCCGGGGCGCGTGGATTGAAACCGGCGCTGGGCATCAAGGTGGTGTTTGCCGATACGTCGCGCCCCGCCGGGGCGCGTGGATTGAAACGCAATCTGTCCTGGAGTACGGCCAACGCGACGGGTCGCGCCCCGCCGGGGCGCGTGGATTGAAACATCGAAAGCCTCCTCCGGCTTGATTGTCCAAACGCGTCGCGCCCCGCCGGGGCGCGTGGCACTACAGGATCTTCTCGAGGAATGCCTTGGTGCGGGGGCTTTGGGGGCGATTGAAGAACTGCTCGGGCGGCGCGTCTTCGACGACCACGCCGTCGTCCATGAAGAGCATGCGGTGGGAGACCTCGCAGGCGAAGCCCATTTCGTGCGTGACGACCATCATCGTCCTGCTCCCGCGGGCCAGGTCCTTCATCACGTCGGGATTCATGGCCAGGGCGCGGGCGATGGCGACGCACTGCTTCTGGCCGCCGGAGAGGTTGCGGGGCCAGGCCGCGACCTTCGCGGCCAGGCCCAGCTTGACCGGCGCGAGAATCACGTTGTCGAGGGCGGTCTTGTTTTCGAAGAGATTGAAATGCTGAAACACCATCCCGACCTTGCGGCACAGGCGGTTCACATCCACCCCCTTGGCAAGGATATCCTCGTCCTCGATCCAGATATGCCCGCGGTGGACATGCTGCAGGCGATTGACACATTGCAGCAGTGTCGACTTGCCCGAGCCCGACGGGCCGATGATGCTCACGACTTCGCGCGGGGCCACTTCCAGGTGGATACCCTTGAGCACCTCGTGCAGCCCGAATCGCTGGTGCAGGTCGGTGATCTTGATCATCGGACCGGCCAGGGCCGTCACCGCGAGGGCGCTCATCGTTCCTGCCCCCAGCTCAGGCGCCGCTCAAACTGTTGCAGCAACGCTGAAATGCCCAGGGTGAGCACGAGGTAGACGGCGGCCACCGACACAGCGGCACATAGGCCTCGCAGGTCTTGGAGCGAATGATGTCGCCCATGCGCATCAGGTCCATGCCGCCGATGAACCCGACCACGCTGGTTTCCTTGAGGAGCACCACGAACTCGTTGCCGAGCACCGGCAGGATGTTGCGGAAGGCCTGCGGCAGGATGATCGCGTGCATGGCGAGGCCGCCGGGCATCCCCAGCGGCCGGGCTGCATCCATCTGTCCCGGATTCACGTTCTGGATGCCGGCGCGGATGATTTCCGAAACGTAGGCCGCCGAATTGAGCCCAAAGGCAATCACCCCCACCAGCCTCACTTGTCGGCCTGCACGCCGGCAAAGACGATGAAGTTGATGATGAAGAGCTGCACGAGGACGGGCCTGCCGTGGATCAACTCGACGTAGAGGCGCGCCGGCCAGTTGATCCAAACGCGCCGCGGCATCCGCAGGACGCCGGGGACGATCGCCAGGGCGGCGATCATCAGGGTGTCGCCCAGCCCGTGGAGCAGCATCACCCAACCGGGCGGCAACCCGTTGGGCAATGGATCCAGCAGAGCTTGCTGGACGCGTTCCCGCCACATGGGCGCGCAGCAGCCGGGCCTATTCCGCCTCGAGTTCCGCGGAGCCGATCATCTGGACCATCCAGTAGTCCACGAACCGGTCGTAGCGGCCGTCGGCGGCAATTTCGGCCAGGGTCTCGTTGATCCGGGCCAACAGCTCCGTGTTGCCCTTTTTCACGGCGACCCCGTAGTATTCGTCGTCGAACGCCAGGCGCACGAGTTCCAGGTCCGCCGGATTCTTCTTCTGGAAATTGATGGCGGGCTGCTCGTCGAGCACCGCGAAATCCACCTGGCTGTTCATCAATGCCACCACGGCATCCAACATCGAGGTGAACTGGCGGACATTCTCCGATCCGGCGATTTCCGCAGCCGCCCCGTCGCCCGTCGTGCCGAACTGCACGGAGATGGTCCGGCCCTTCAAGTCCTCCTTGGACGTGGGCACGGGGTCGCCCTTGCGCATGAGGACCACCTGCGTGGCCTTGTAGTAGGGATCCGAAAAATCCACGTTTTGGGCGCGGTCCGGCGTAATGGTCATCCCGGCCAGCACCATGTCCACCTGGCCGGCATCCAGTGCGGGCAGCAGGCTGTCGAACTTCATGTCCTCGATTTTAAGCGGCAGGCCGACCTTGGCGGCAATGGCCTTGGCCACATCCACGTCGAATCCGACGACCTCGGCGCCGCCCGGTCCGCCACGGGTTTCAAACGGCGGGAACTCGGCATTGGTGCCCATCACCAGATATTTCGTGGTGTCTTGGCGGCTGCAGGCCGCCAGCAAAACCGCCATGGCCAGGACGATCAACGCACCGTATCGGAACTGTTTCATGGTGGCTCCTTGTGCTGCGCGGATTGATTTGGAAAACCGAATGGGCGGAATTTTACGCCGTGCTCCGGCCCCGTGTAAACTGCATTCCCTCCGCCGGCCGCGCCGCGGCGGGCCTTACGGGTCCACTTCGATCCAGTAGAACCGGGTCTCGACGCCTTCCACCGCATCGGTGTAGGCATTCACCGGCAGTTCGGCCGGGAGCCGGGTGGCCAGGCGGCGGCCGTAATCCGCCATCAGGTTCGTGCTCCGCCAGATGTTGTAGAACCGGTTGCTGGCGCTGCGCCAGCGCAGGACCGCAGGGCCGCCCGTGCCGTCCGGCGCGATGGTTTCGAATGCCAGCAGCGACAGCGGATCATCCGGGCGGGTGCCGGCGCGGAATTCCTGCCACGCGAACAGGCCATCTTCATCCAGATCGGACAGTTCGGCGGCCGCGAACTCGTTGCTGAAGCCGTAGTCGGCCAACCACCATTCCGGGGTGCCGCGCGGGGCGAGGTTCGGGGCGAAAACGGCTTCCAGCGTTCCGGTGGCCACCACCTGGTTCCAGACGAAGGAGAAGAACGCGTTGTCAGGCCCGATGTCCAGCGATGCGCCGTTGGTGCGGACATCCGCGATGTGCCAGTAGGGCGCCGGCTGCACTTCGAAGAACTGGTCGGAGTGATAGGGCACCTGGGGATTGGCTGGCATGATGCCCCCCGCCCCGTCCGTCCGCGTGGCGATGGCCAGGTTGTGCTCCCAGACCTTCAGGACCCATTCGGGGTGGTCAATGAAGGGATTCCGGTTCTGCTGCCAATTGGCATGGATCAGATTGTTCCGGCGCCTTTCAAAATCGTCGGGCGGATCCAGGAAGTGCCACTCGATGAGGGTGCTCCGCCGACCGAGCTGGGTGCCCGAAGTGCCGATGGCATCCACCAGCTCCAGATCGGGTTCATTCTCGGCGTCGCCCGCATACCGGACATCCATGTAAAACACCGCCCGGGCGATATCGCCCTTGGAGGCGTCTGGCGGTTCGAAGGTCCCGGTCGTGGTCCGGCAGGTGGGCGGTGTGCCGGGCACCCCATTGCCGCCGGAGTCGAAATCCTTGCTGCCGCGCTGGCTGTTGACCTGGACATCGGATGGCTTGAGGTGGTGGGCATCGACCGACGAAGGCCAGGTCGGACTGGGATCGCCATTCCCCATGGGATTGCCCGCCCCGTGGGACTGCGGCCACACGTGCTCACGGTTCCACTGCCCGGATTCGCCGCCGTTGCTGTTCTTGTCCCGCCCATCCTGCATGTAGACCAACTGGACCTGCCCGGAGTTGGTCGGACATTCGTCCGTTTCCTGCAGGCTGGCCCACAGCGTGTCGTAGCTGAAGGTGACGTGGTCGTCGATGATGTCGTGCAACGCCTGGCGGAGCTCAGCGCCCTCCTTGCCGTAGGCGGTCTGGTAGTAGTCATAGTTCGGATCCTCGTCATCCAGGATATGCAGCCAGGCGTGGCTGGGATAGCCGACTGCCGCCCCGGGCGAGGGCTGGAGCAGATCCAGCCGCACGGTTTCCATGTCTTCCTGCTCCAGATCATTGCACAGTTCGACGGTGAATGTCCGGCTGGTGACTCCGTGGCCGAAGACCAGCGAACCGGCGGCTTCCACGAAATCCGCCCCGGCCGTGGCGGTACCGGCAGAGACCTGGTAATCAACGCGGGCCTCGCCCTCGAAGCCGGACCGCCGCCAGACGACAATCGGGGCGGTCGCGTTGCTCTCCGACACCCCGAAGGTCTCCGCCGCGAACGAGAATTCGCCGGGCCCATCGTCGTCCTGGATGGCCAGCACCGCCGTGCCCGGTTCGACCAGCAGGGAGCCGCCCGTCGGATCGCTCAGGATCAGCCCGAGGGTTTCCATCGGTTCGTCCTCGCCGTCGTCGAGGATCGGCACAGTGAAGGATCCCGTCGTGACTCCGTCGGCGAACACCAGGACACCGTTGGTTGCGACATAATCGCGTCCCGGGGTCGCGGTGCCGTCCGCGGTGGCGCAGTGCACGCTGACCGTGCCCAGGCTGCCGTTCACGCGCTCGATGGACACGACGGCCACGCCCCCGGTTTCCGAGACCTCATAGACCGCCTGCCCGAAGCACAGGTTACCCTGGCGCGCAAACAGGGAGATGTCGTCAAATGCGAATCCGTCGCTGGGAATGGGGTAGTTGTCGTACTGCTGGAACTTGATCTGGAACGTGGATGTATAGGCCAGGCCATAGGCGGCGGCGATCGGATCCAGGGCCACCTCAAAGCGCCCGTAGGTGTTGCTGCCGCCTTCGGCGGCGGTCAACCCCTGCACTTTCACCCAGTGCACGCCGTTGGTGCTCATGGCCACGCCATCCACGTTCTGCCGGCCGCTGAAGGATGAGCCCATGAGCTGTCTTTCGTCGCCGAACTGCCGGTGCCAGAATTCGAGGGTGACTCCTCTCTTGCCGGCCAAATCAACGGTCAACACCAATTCATTCAGCGAATTGGACATGTTCACGGAGGCGTCCATCGTCAGGTGGCGCGCGCCGGTGCGGGGGCCATGGTTGGTGGTGATCTGGATGCGGCCCGCGCCGGACGAATAGGTCCGCCAGCAGTTCGACAAAACGCCGGACTCGAACGACTCATGGAAGGGGAACGCGGCCCGCCCGTCGTCGTCGAGGAGGGAAATCATCGTCTCGACCGGCGTGCCAAGTTCCGCCCCACCGCCGGGATTGGAAAGGACCACGCCAAAGGTTTCCGGCGGTTCGTCGAGGATGTCGTCCGCCACAGGCACCACGATGGTGGCCGCCGTCTGGCCATTGGTGAAGTACAGCGTGCCGGTCTGCGCGGTGTAGTCCTGTCCCGCCGTGGCCGTGTCGTTGACCGTGGCATAGTCGACCGCCATGAGCCCATAGGTGGGGCCGGTGCGGACCACGGAAATGACGACGGAACCCGCCTTTTCCTCCACGCTGACCGCTTCGGCCGCCATCTGCAGGATGCCGCCGCGCGCATCCACCATGGTTTCGGTCATCACCACGTTGTTCGTCCGGACGGGATCGAAGATGGAGCCCCAGACCGACGCGCGGTTGACGATCGGGCCGGGCTCCGCAGGAACCGTTACGGTCAGGGTCACCGTGGCCGAGGCGTCGCGCGCCAGATTTCCCAGCTCGCAGAAAACACTCCCCTCCGCCTGGGTGCACCCGCCCTGGCTGCTGTCGATGGCCACCACCGTGACCCCTGGCGGGAAATCGTTGCGGACCAGCAGGCCGGTCGCACCCAGCGGCCCCGCATTGGTCACCCGGAGGACATAGACCAGATGGTGGCCAAGCTGGACGGGATCCTCCGATTGCGTCACCGACAGCCGCACCTCCGCGACCTGGGCCGGATCGTAGACCTGGATGTTGTCGAAACAGCGGCCGCAGGTCGGCAGCGGATAGCGGTCGTATTGCTGGAACTTGACCTTGAAGTGCGAATCCAGCGGCAGCCCGTTGTTGGCGGCGAATGCGGACAGGGAAACGGACCGGGGAACATAGCTGCCCCGGCTTTCCGGAACCAGCAGCCGGCGCCAATTCCATCCATCCCCGCTGACCGCGACCCCGTCCGCCGCGACCGATCCGGAAAACTGCGCGGGCATGGCCTCCACCCGGGAATCGTAATTGTATTCCAGGAAATCCAGGACGACGTTGGTATGGCCCGCCAGATCGACGGTCAGGACCAGTTCGTTCAGGCCGTAGCGATTGTTCTGCGCGGCATCCATGCACAGGTGGCGCAGGCCCTCGAACGGCGGATGGACCCCGGCAGCGACCCGGATGCGGCCGGCCCCGGTGGAGGCCGCCGTCCAATCGGACGCCAGCGTTTCCGCCTCGAACCCATCCAGGAACGCAAGGCCCGCGCCCGGGGTTTCATCGTCCTGGATGACAAGCGTGGCTGTGGCTGGGGCCGCCACGTCGCCGGTCTCGGTTGGAATCAGGCGCAATTCGACCGTTTCCTCGCCTTCTTCGGCCGCGTCATTGTACAGCGCGAACTCCAGAACCCGGAGGCGTTCGCCGGGCGCAAAGACCAGCGTATCCTCCGCGGCCTCGTAGTCCGCGTCAGCCGTCGCCGTCCCGCCGGTGGCCGTGAAGACGATGGCAGCCGTCGTATTCGTTAACCCGACTCGTTCGACGGTCACGCGTGCAGTCAGGCCGGTTTCCCGGGCGGTAAACTGCGGGGCCGCAAAGCGGAACATGGCGTTGGACACGTAGTCGCCCACCAGGGCCACGTCGTCGAGGTTCCAGCCGCAGTAGCTCCACACCGAGTCGGTCGGCCCCAGGCCCCAGCGTATATAGACGGCCGGCTGTCCATCGGCATGCCCGGCCAGGTCATGGACCACATTCATCCAGTCGGCGTCGGTGACGGCCGAGCCGTCATGACGCCATACGTCGAACCATCTCCGGCGGTCGGTCGACACTTGGATGACGGCCTGGTCGTATTGACTGGACTCCACCCCCAGCCAGCGCCAGAACTCCAGTTGCACATTGCAGAAGCTGGTGCAATCGATGGCGGGGGTCGTCAGATAATGGGTCCCGGCCAGGTTGTTGGGATAATCCCCGGCCAGGTTGTAGCCGTACACGTTGGTTCCGGTGCGGCCGGCGATCGGATCCGGGTTTCCGTGGTCCCCGCCGCCGCCCAACGGCGACCCAAACGCCCAGGCCCCCTGCATGCTCCAGCCGGGATCCACATCCAAGGGCTCAAGAAACACAGCCTCGTCGTCCGCCACCGTCAGAACGTGCCGGCCGATGGGCCCGACCTGCGCCCCCTGCGCGTTCGTCAAGTCCAGCACCGCCGCTTCGGGGCCCTCGCGCACCTCGTCATCGAAAACCTGAACATCAATCTGCCGGGTGACCGGACCATCGGCGGTGAAGACCAGATTGGTGGTGGATAGGGCATAATCGCCCGCCGGGCCCGGGGTGGCGCGGCCACCCAGCGCCACCTCCACCGTGACATCGGCCGGACTTGACAGCGTCACGGCCAGCGATACCCCGCCCGCGCATTCCGCCACTTGTGTTTCCGCCTGCGCGAATCCAACCAGGCGTTCCCGCACCCCGATCGTCACGGTTTCTTCCGACGTGCCATTGATATCCTCGGCATAGAAAGTCGGGGTATAATTCCGGTCCACGTCGGACGCCTGCGGGGAAAACGTCATGACGCCGTGGACCACGCCCGTGCCGGCCTCGGCCTCGAACCCGGCCCCGGGCGGTAAATCCGCGGCATACAGGATAATTTCATGCCCGTCGAAGTCCGTGGCGGAAACCGTCAGGTTCAAGGTCTGGCCCGGCGCCGCCAGTTGCGGGCCGATCGGGGTCAGCACCGGCGGCTGGTTGGCCAGATTCCGGCCCCGGACCAGCACGTCGTCCAGATACCATGTGCTGAAGGTTGAGACGAATTGGAACTGCACGTCTTCGGCTTCCGCCGCCTCGGGCAGGTCCAGCAGGGAGAACGACTCGATTGCTCCGGTGGTGCGAACGCTGAAAGATCCCAGCGGCAGCCACTCGTTCGTCCCGACGCGGTAAAGCACCCAGGCGGTCTGCCCGTGACCATCATTGCTGGCATCCGCGTAGAAAGACAGATTGGTGGGAAAATCCACCGGCGGGGTGGTGAGGGTGTCGCCGCTGCCCAGCGCCCGGCAGTTGGGCAGACTGGCGCAATGGGAGGCGACAACATCATTGGCTGTGCCGCCATCGACCCACCCTGCCGGCCCGGTTGTGCTGGCGTCGAAGTTCTCCTGCAACAGAATGCCCGGATCGGGAACGTAGGCCGTGACGGTCATCCCGGCATCCACGGCCCCGTCCTTGTCTTCGGCGCGGAAGACAATGTCCCAGACACCGGTTGCGGCAGGCCTCCATTGGAATACGCTGCTTAACGGCGCCGGTCCGGTCAGCGGATTGGGTGTAAACTCAGTTCCCGCGGGCAGGTTCAAGCCCGATAGGGTCACCTCGTCGCCGTCCAGTTCCGTCACGGCCACCGTCACACTGACCGTATCCCCGACTTGCACCATCCAATGGGTGATGGCGGGCGTCAGGCCGATGAACGGCGGCGCGTTGGAAGGCGCACCCCCGGCCGTCTGGATAGCCGCGTTGTCCAGGTACCAGGTGGAAAACGTGGAATTGAACCGGAAGCGGACACCGGGGTTCACTGCAAGGTTGGGCGAACCGGTCAGCGGATAGTTCCGGGTGCTGCCGACGGTGCTCACTGCAAAACTGGCCAGCAGGTTCCACGTTCCCCCGTCATCGAGGCTGTAGTCCACCGTGGCAATCTTGTTGTTGCCGGCGTTGCTGGCATCCACGTAGAAGGACAGATTGGTGGGAAAATCCACCGGCGGCGTCTGCAACGTGTCGCCTGCCCCCATGGCCCGGCAGTAGGGCGCGCTGGCATAGTGCGCTGCATTGTTCCAGGCATCGCTGCCGCCGTTCACCCACCCCGCCGGCACAGCGGTGCTGGCATCGAAGTTCTCGGAAAGGCCGGCCCGGGCCCCTGTTGCAATGACCGCCCCCACCCCCATTGCCACCATCCCATTCCTCCAGGCGTTCATGCGATCAAACCGCAGCCATATTCGCATTTCCGGCGCCAAAGTCCAGATTTCGGTTGGAACTCACCAGTATTTCGGAAGGTCCGGCGGACCTTGCCCTTCCCAGGCAAACCGCATTCTGGCATTGCCCGGGGTACATCGACGATTGGGCGCACCACCCCGCGATTCCGGCTACCACGGACATGAGCACGCCCAAGCATGGACGATAAACGAATCCGGTTCGCAGTCCAGCTTTCAGGCAGAATGCTTGTGCCCCACATCGCAGATGCGCCCGCCGCATGAGGCCTTAGGCTTTGAAATATTCCATTATTAATTAATAATGGTATTTCGTGAAATGAATATTCCTTTGATATTCATGGTGTTCATCCTTATATAAATCCCATGGTTAATTAATAATGAGATAATTGGCTTGGTGGGGTGGTTGGGTTGAAGTCTGGTCCTTTCTGGTGGTACCGGACTATTCGGCAGCGGTCCCCGTCGGCGGCGGGAGGTGTCGGGCTCATCTGCGATTGGATGCAATGAGGCACCGGGCGGGGCAACCGCCGTGTTGTCCACCTTGGCATCGGCGATCACGTCAGGAACCGGGCAGGCCCCCGTCCTTCCAGAACAGTCCTCTTTGAGAAGTAAATTCCGATCTATGTGTACACCGAATCGCAGATGTCCCCACATGTTTTGGAAATCCCGGCCACACCTTGCCCCGCCCGGGCAGACGTCATTCCGGCATTTCCCAATCCAGGCTCCGCTGCTATTTGACATTTTCAGAATCCGTGGTAACAGTAAGTACGGAGTCAGACGCTAGGGCAGATTGAGCGACCAGCTGCCCGCCAAGTTGCCGAGCGTGGACTTGGCAGAAAGTTGAGGAACTGGCCTCCCTCACGTCTGACTCCCAGTTTTATACCCCCTTCACGTCAGCCACCACCAGGCCAGGGCGCTGGGAATCACCTGCATGGTCGCATTGTCCCACCCGTGGGGCGAAATCGCTTCGGCCAAGGCGGAGGCGGCGGCAATCGCCAGCAGCCTGGACATGCCGCCATGCGCCAACGTGATTTCCGGCGACACCACGGCGGCCAAGGCGAGGGCTGCGGCCGACATGACCAAAACCGCGGCGGAGCCTTCCAGGGTCCGGCCAGCCGGGACGGAAGGCAGCGATTTCACGCGGTAGGGGTGTTTTCCGAACATCGTGCCGATCGGTTCTCCAATGGCATCCCCGAGTCCGGCCACCAGATAACCGGCGACCGCAACGGACCCGAACAGGATATTGCTGATCAATCCGCCCAGCAGCGTCGTAACATAGGGCACAAGGATGAAAAAGGTCCGGTGCGGCTCATCCTTTTCCCGGGCCATGGCTTCGTAGAGCATGCTGCCGGGGCCCCGCCAGACCGCAAAGAAGACCGCCAACGTGCACATGCCCCCGAACAGGCAAACCGCCGGGGTGCCCAGGCGCCCTTGCAGCCCGGCCACGGTGCCGAAGATCAGAAAATGGAAAATCTTGCGCGTGTAGCCGGTTTTCGTGCCTTTGCGTTTCAGCCAGCCGGCCATCCACAGCGCCGTGAAAGACCACGCCAAACCCAGAGGCCCGCCGATGGCGAGTTCTTTCCACGTGGGAAGGTTGTCGATGAAAAACCCCGCCACCCTCGCAACAGCCTCGTTCATATCCCGACCGCTCCGCCCGGACTTCGGAGCAGCGGTGCCGCCTCGGCCCCGGACCGGCTTGCTGGCTCCCTCCGCGGATAGAGCACGTTGCCCCGCCGTTGAAATTGAACCGCGCCCGCCGGTTCCCGCGCCGCCGCACGCAGCATCGCCGCCATGCCCTGCCGATTCGTTTCGCAGATGGCGGTCTGCTCCTGTTTGTTTCCGCGATCTGCCTGCAGCCAGGTGGGATAGTCGCGGCAATCGCCCGTCTCAAACGGAACCAGCCATCCCCGTATGCCCGCGGCCAACAGCCCGGTCGCAAAGGGCTTCAATGAATACCGGCACAGGGTGAACAGGCCAGAGGCAAACCGACCTTCCGCGAGGGCTGGTGCAAACACGTCGAAGAGGATATCCCGGGCCGACGTCATGATGTAGACAGCGGCACCGGCCCGCCCCGCCAGAGTTCCGAATTCCCGGATGACGCATTGCCGGCAAGCCGCGGGCACAGCCGTCATCCCCGTCCCGTCCGGATTTTCAAGATACAGGCAATCATGGTTCGGCCGGCAGGCCGGACAGAGCGGATCCAGTGGCTTCAGGCAGAAGCCCAGGCCAACGATCGAACGTGCGCCGCCATCAAATGATCCGGATGCCTGACCGCCAGGCAAGGCCGTCACGCCGTCGGAGAGTTTCAGTGCATGGGCGGCCCTCACCGCCCGGATGGTCCGTACGGGGTGCGGGAGTGCGATCCGCCGGCAGAACTGCCAGCCATATTCCCGGATGAGACTATGCAGGCAGAATGCCCACATTCCTCCTTGGCAAGGTGCATTCATGGTCTGTCATCCGGTTTCCTTGTTGATCCAGTTTTATCCCTCATTCTTTCCTTTTCTGCATTTGAAGACCATGGCCAGGGCCCAGGCCGCCACGGCCGCCAGATAGAGGCCCAGGCTCAGCCAGACGTGGTTCAGCCGGTCCGTCTGCCCCATATGGACCTGAAAGGTCTGTCCGGCGAGGTCGAACCAATACAGCATGGTGAGCGTGCCCAGCCACAACAGGCAATTGCGCAAGTGGTCCAACGTCTTCTGCCGCCGTTCCGGTGCCAGCCAGTATTTCTTGTTGGGCATGTTGATCAGGGCATCGGGCAACCTGGTCAGGGCCAGGCCGAAGCCAAGAAAGCTCGCCGCCAGAATGGAGATCGTGCCCACCTGCAGGCGCAGGAATTGTCCCTTGCCGCACCATCCATCCGGCTGGCCTGCTGGGTTGAAATGGCAGGCGACCTCCGCCGGGAGGCGGGGATAGTGCCAAAGCACCTGCCCGAGGCATACGAGAACGAGCAGCAGGAAGATCATCAGGGGCAAGATCTTTTTTTCCATAGCTTTCAACCCCAAACGGTGCGATGCAAACGCGGCGGCGGCCTCACGGTCCGGTCCGGAAGGTGTAGAGGATCGGATCGAGGGGCACCCCCGCGGCGCTCTGGAAGTTCCGGTGGGACGGACTGTTTAAGCCCAGACGATATTGACGGTTGGGTTCCAGGCGAACCGGCAGAATGCAGGTGTGGCCATCGGCCATCCAGGCGGGACCTTGGCCTTCTGGAATCGGAGGATATTCCTCGCCACCGCCGGTCCACGAGAACCCGCCGCCCATCGGCACGCTGAACGTGACGCGTAATTCCGTTGTGCGGGGGTCGACGGCGGTCGCGCCGTTGGCCGGGCGCATGTCCGTCACGACCGGCTTGTACACTTGCGCCTCCAGTTCCGGGCTGGCGCCCCGGGTGGTGAAATAGACCGCCGCCGGCCGGGCGGGCACCCCCGCGGCACTATGAAAATTACGGTAGCTCTTGGAATTAATGCCCACGCGGTAGTAACGCCCCGCGGCCAGGCTCACGGGCAAGACCGCGGTGCGCACATCGCGCCAGTACGGACGCTGGTTCTCTGGGATGGGCGGATAATCGGGCCCGCCTCCGGTCCACGAAAAGCCCGGCGCCATGTCCCGGTCGAAGGTCACCACGATTTCGCGGGTGGCGGGATCCACGTCCGTCGCCCCCGCAGCCGGCGCCATGGCGACGATGCGCGGCGGACTTTCGTTCTCCGCAATCCCCGGGCCGGCAGCCCCTGGTGCAGTTTCCTGGGCCAGCACCGCGCTGACCGCCCCCGCGCAAAATGCCACTACCACCAATGGAATCCCCAACCTGATCGCCAGCCTCCGAGTCATGGTTTGCCTCCCGGTCGTTTGTCTGTTTTTGGACGATGTCCCCGGCCTGAAGAAGTAGTGTCTCCCGTTCCGCGACTTTGGCAAGCCGGTACTGTCCATTGGCCATGAAATGATGCCTGCTGGCGCATCCCGTCATCGTGGGCCACCGGAAAAGTTCGCGCCGGAAGGCCAAACGGCCCCGCGCAGAGTTTTCCACGGTGTGGAAAATCCGGTTCGCAACGAAGCTCGGCGCGGTGTTCTGAAATCAGGCCGACGGCTTGGGGCCGCCATAGACGTAGTCCACGTAGGACTTATCCATGGGCCGGGTGATGAGCGCCACGACCACCGCCGTCAGGAGCGACAGCGGCAGGGCCACGACGATCGGATCCACCACGGTCCAGGTCAGGCTCCAGGTGGCCGGCACGAGATTAGGCTTGCCGAACCAGGCTTGGGACAGGCCGATGCCCGCCGCGGTCTTGCCGTTGACGAACAACAGCCAGAATCCGCTGGTCAGGAACCCGACCAGCAGCGAGGCCACCGCCGCGGGCTTGGTCATTCGCCTCCAGAACAGCCCCAGCACAAACAGGGGCAGGAAGGACGAGGCGCACAGGCCCATGAAGATCGCCGTGGCCAAGGCAATGATGTTGCCGCGAACATACTTGCCCAGCACCAGCGCCACCACGATGCCGACGATGATGGCGAAGCGGGTGATGTGGATGGACTTGGACCCGTGCTCGTGGTGGCCGTACTGCTCGAACACGTCGCGGCCCAGCGCGGTGCCCATCGTGTGGAACTGGCTGGACATGGTGCTCATGGCGGCCGACAGCAGCGTCAGCATGAACACCACGCCGAACCAGTGCGGCAGCGCGCTGCGGACGTAGGCGGGGATGAGCGTGTCGGTGTTGCCTTGCAGGGTGGTGCCGGGCCCGACCGAACGCAGGACAGCGATCAGGTGCGGCTTGAGCACGTCGGTGGCGCCGCCCGGGCCGTGGAGGATTTCGGTCTTGTCCGTCCACAGCACGTAGTTGAGGGCGGCATCTTCGCCGGCGCCGGGCAAGCGATAGCTCACGAACCGTTTGGCGCGCGCCTTGACTTCGTCGGTGGCGTTGGCCGGCACCAGCGTTAGCTTACCCTTGCCGTCCGGCCCGGGATCCAGCAGGGCCGCGTCATCCACCACCTGGCAGGTGATCTGTTCCCGTTGGGCGAAATAGACATTGGACAGCGCGCCCACCGTGAAGGCCACGCCGGTCATGAACAGGATGAAGATGCCACCGGCCGCCGTGGCCCGGTTGAGGGCCTGCTTGGACTTGACGGTCATGAAGCGGACGATGAGCTGCGGTTGGGCCAGCACGCCGATGCCCACGCCCATCACGATGGTCGAGACCAGAACCCACCACATGTGATAGCCCACGGCCCCCGGCATGGGCGTGCCGGGCGCGGCAAAGCCGAACTTCGGCATGGCGGTCCAGCCCTGGTGGCCGATGGCCTTCAGGAAGCCCGGCACCTCGTCTTTCATCGCCCCGAGCGCGGTGTGGGCTTCGGTGACGCCCCCGAGCAGCCCGTAGGTGGCAAACAGGAGGACCGCCATGCCCACGAGCATGATGGCACCCTGCAGGGCATCGGTCAGCATCACGCCCTTGAGGCCGCCCGCGATCACGTAGGCTGCCACGATTATCGCGAAGATGTAGAGCGCGCCGTTATAGGAAATGTGGAAGATCGGGGCCATGAATTCGGCGCCGCCGACCATCACGGCCATCGCATAGAGCGGCATGAAACAGAAGATGATCAGCGCGCACGCCACCTGCAGAAAGCGGCTGTCATAGCGCTTGGCAATCAGTTCGGGGAAGGTGTGCGCGTCGAGGTGGTGTCCCATCCGCCGGGTGGGGTTGCCGAGGAACACGAACGCAATGAAAATGCCGACAAAAATATTCAGCACGGTCAGCCACAGCACGCCCATGCCGAGGCTGGCGGCGGTGCCGCCGAAGCCCACGATCGCGGAGGTGCTGATGAACGTGGCGCCGTAGGACAGCGCCATGACGATCGGATTCGCGCTGCGGCCCGCCACGAGGTAGTCCGCCGCCGTCTTTGTGCGCTGGTAGCCGAGATACCCCAGGTAGCCCGTCACCATCAGGTAGAAAATGACCAGTATGATGCTTATCAAATCCATGGCGGGCCTCCTTACAGCGCGTCCTCGACTTCCTGCTTCTCTTCCTTGGCCCAGTCCACGTCTTCCTTCTTCACGGGCTCCTCGCCCTGATTCCAGTAAACGATGCCATAGACCACGCACACCACCGCGCTCGCCAGGCTCAGCACATAGGCCAGCCATACCGCCGGACTTTCAATTCCCAGGACCATCGCGACCTCCTTGTTCCGTGGCGGGCCAAACCACCGGCCCTTTGACGCCATTCAAACTGCCATCTTCAAGGCCGCTGTTTCTACAAAGCAATACAAAAATTGGTCACATCCTCTCTTTTTTCCCAAGCTTCAGACGGCGGGATCAGCTGCAGTTGCAATTGAATGCAAGAATTCAGCCTGAGGCTGAACGATGAACCGGATCCGTTTGGTGTACCCGCATTGGCGGGCATCCGTCCACGGCACCTGACATCACGGGATCGAACATTCCATCGCAAATGCGCCCATTGCGCCCAGCCAGGACAGATTCCGGTGGCACATTACCGCCGACGGGGTTACAATTCTGGCATCATGCATCCACGTATTCCTTTCTTTCCGCGGATCGTCTGGATATTCCTCCTGCTGACCCTCGGGACGCTCCCCCTTGGTGCCCAGGTTCGCATCAGCGAGTTCATGGCCGCCAACGCCACTGGTCTGCAGGACGAGGACGGCGACTTTACCGACTGGATCGAGCTGTACAATGCCGGCGGCGGCGCGGTGAACCTGGCCGGCTGGCACCTGACGGACGATCCCGCCGACCTGGCGCGCTGGACGTTGCCCGCCACCAATTTGCCTGCCGGTGGCTTCCTCGTGGTGCATGCATCGGGCAAGGACCGGACTTCCCCGCGCCTCCATGCCAGTTTCAGCCTGGCCGCCGGCGGCGAATACCTGGCCCTGGTCCGCCCGGACGGCACCACGATCGAGTCCGAATACGCGCCCGCCTATCCGGAACAATACGATGATGTTTCTTACGGCATCCAAACCCACGGCAGCAATCCCACGCTGCGAGCGGGACGGGCCGGTTACCTGATCCGCCGCACCCCGGGCGCCGCCAACCTGGGCTGGCCCGCCTCCCACCCGGCCTATGCCGATGAGTCCGTCGCCCAGATCAATATCTCCATTTCCGGATCCGACTGGAACCGCCTGATGGACGACCCCTGGAGCGAAACCTACCGCCCCATCGACCTGCGCTTCCGCCATGGCGACATTGACGTCACCGTCAGCAACGCCGGCATCCGGTGCCGCGGCAACACCAGCCGCGAGAAACAGCCCCGCTCGTTCAACATCGGCCTCGACGCCTTCGTGCCGGACCAGACCCTCTTCGGGCTGGAGCGTCTGTATCTCAACAGCGATGTCAACGACCCCTCCACCGCCCGTCCCAAGATCCTCAACGACCTCGCCGGGGCGCTGGGCCTGCCGGTCTCCCGGGCCAACCACGTGGCCCTGGTTGTGTCGAACACCGGCACCCGCACGGTCTTCTTCGACGCGTTGCGCAACAACACCGAGGCGGTGGATGACGTCTTCCTCGAGCGGTGCTTCGGCAACAAGCGCGGCAACCTCTACAAATGCAACAACCGGGAATGGCCGGCCTCCCTGACCTATCTCGGGGCGTCCGGCGCGGACTACATCGGCAACGGCACCACCTACGAGCTGAAGTACGTCGGCGCCGGCGACACCAGCTACACCGATCTGGCCACCTTCGTCACGCTCCTCAACGAGACTTCCGATGCCGACTTCCCCCACGCCATCATGCAGGTCTTTGACGTGGACAGCTTCCTGCGGTTCCTGGCCTTCGACGTGCTGACCGGCAACTGGGACGACTATTGGGGCAACTCCAACAACTACCACCTGTTCCGCCATCCGGACACCGGCCGCTGGTCGTACATTCCCTACGATTTCGACAACGCCATGGGAATCAACTGGATCGACTACGACTGGGGCACGCGGAATATCTACACGTGGGGCAATTTCAATGGCAACGGCGCCCCCCTGGCCACGCGCCTCCTGGACGTTCCGGAATTCAAGAAGCGCTACAGCTTCTACATGAAGCAAATGCTCGACACGCTGTATTCCAACGCGCAGCTCAATCCCGGCATCTTCCAGATCCGCTCGAACCTGACCGCCGCCCTGCCCTTCGAAACCGGATCCGTCTCGAACATGAAGGAACGCGAACGTGATCGCTATGGCTACGACGACTGGCCGTACTGGTCTTATGAGCAGTTCTTCTATTCCTATGTGGACGCCCAAGGGCCCTGGAACGGGAATGTTCCCAACGACTACGGCATCACCAATTTCATTGGCGTCCGGCGGGCCAGCGCCCTCGGCCAACTCAACCTCGAGAACATCGCCCCCGTGCTTTCCGATTTCGTTTTGGCGCCCAACCTGCCCGGCACCAATGACACCCTGGCCGTCTCCATCCGCGCCTTCGACGACGGCGACGTCAGCAGCGTCACGTTCTTCCATTCGTTCCAGGGCGGGCCCACCCAATCGGTGCCGATGGTCCTCGGGCCCGACGGCGTCTATGCGGCCGTGATTCCCGCTTTCGGCGCCACCGGAACCGTCCGCTATTCCGTGAGCGCCGTGGATAACACCGGCAAAACCACCACCCACCCCTATGGCGGATCGAGCCGCGCCGCCACGGTTGTCATCGACAGCGCGGCACTCGATCTGATCGTCTCCGAGCTGAACTACAACCCCTATGACCTCACGCCCGCCGAAATCGCCGCGGGCCTGACCGATCCCCAAACCCTCGAGTTCGTCGAACTGTTCAACTCCGGGTCTGCGCCCCTGAACCTCGCCGGGTTCAAGCTCCAGGTTGGCATCGCCGCGGTCTTGCCCGCTTTCACCCTCGCCCCGGGCGAACACGCCGTCGTCGTCAAGGACGCCGACGCCTTCCGGATCCGCTACACCAACACCGCCATCCGCATCATCGGCACATTCTCCGGCAACCTCAGCAACAGCGGCGAGACTCTCCGCCTCGACGACGCCCAGGGCGGCGTGATCGCCACGATCACCTACGAGGACGGCGGTGACTGGCCCGGCCGGGCCGACGGCGACGGCAGCTCGCTCGAACTGATCGACGCCGCGGCCGGCTATGCCGATCCGGAAAACTGGCGCTCCAGCTCCGAATACGGCGGCTCGCCCGGCGTCGCCGGCCTCGGCCCCGACAACCGCCTCGTCGTCAATGAGGTTCTCAGCCATACCGACCCGCCGTTGTCTGACAGCATCGAACTCTTCAACACCACCGAGGGCGCCATCGCCATCGGCGGGTGGTTCCTCAGTGATTCCAAAAGCAACTACCGCAAATACACCATCCCCGCCGGCACCGTTGTGCCCGCCGGCGGCTACCTGGTGTTCAACGAAACCAATCATTTCAATGCTTCCGGAGGCAGCAACACCAACGACTTCGCCCTCGACGGCGCCCATGGCGACGATGTCTACCTGCTCCAGGCCGATTCCTCCGGACGCCTCGTGCGCTTCGTGGACCACGTGGAATTCGGGGCGGCCCCCAACGCGGAAGCGTTCGGCCGCTGGCCCAACGGCTCCGGGCGCCTCTGCCCGATGATCAGCCGCACCTTCGGCGCATCCAACAGCGGTGTGCGGATCGGCCCCGTGTTCATCAGCGAACTCATGTATCACCCGCCCTCCGACAGCCCGCACCTTGAATTCATCGAAATCGCCAATCCGGGCCCCGCCACCGAGAACCTGGCCAACTGGCAGCTCGACGACGGCGTTGCGTTCACTTTCTCCAGCGGCATCCTCGCCCCCGGCGAAACCATTGTCGTCCTGTCCTTCGATCCCGATGCCGCTGCCAACAGCGCCCTGCTGGCCGACTTCCAATCCGCCTACGGCGTGGCTGCCGGAGCGGCGCTGGCGGGCCCCTACACCGGCACGCTGGCCGACGGCGGAGAACGCATCCGCCTGCTGCGCCCCGATGAGCCCCCGGCCGAAGAACCAGGCTATTACCCCCTGCTGATTGAAGATGATGTGAAATACGACAACAACGCGCCCTGGCCCGCAACGCCTGACGGCGGCGGCGCCTCCCTGGAACGCCGGATGCCGGCCCAGTGGGGCGACGATCCCGCCAGTTGGACCGCCGCCATGCCCCCCACGCCCGGACAAAGCGGCGAGCCCGTCCCCACCTTCGATCTCACCGTCGTCTGCCCCCATGGCAGTCCCGTGCCGTCGGCCGGCCTGCATGCCATCGCGGCCGACAGCTTCTTGAGTAATTCCGTGCCCTCGCCGGCCTTCGTTGGCGCCACCCGTTATACCTGTACCGGCTGGACCCTCGCCGGCCACGAGCCGGCCCGCGGTGCGACCAATTGGATGACCATGGTCCTCACCAACGATGCCGTGCTGACCTGGCTCTGGGATACCAACCACCTGTTGGCTGTCTCCTCCGAACTCGGCGGGTCCGTCCAGCCGCTGGGCGGCTGGCATCCCGTCGGCAGCGTTGTCGAGTTGCAGGCCAGCACCTCCAATGAATACTTCTTTGCCGGGTGGACGGGCGACACCAACGCCATTGTCGAGGGCAACGCCACCCAGGCCGTCATTTCCGTCCGGATGGACGCCCCCGTCTCCCTCACCGCCCGGTTCGAATCCATCCCCCCGCCAACGAACCTCCTGATCATCGTGTCCCCCCATGGCAGCCCGTCTCCATCTGTTGGCGTCCATGTGTTCCTGACGGGCGCCACCCTCACGAATTCCGTGCCTTCACCCGTCTTGGCCGACGCCACCCGTTATACCTGTACCGGCTGGACCCTCGCCGGCCACGAGCCGGCCAGTGGTGCGTCCAATTGGATGACCATGGTCCTCACCAATGACGCCACCCTGACCTGGAATTGGCAGACGCATTACCTGCTCACAACGAGCCACTCCGAAGGCGGAAACATCCAGACAACCCCCGCTCAAGACTGGCATGAGCCGGGCGCCAGGGTCGACCTCGAAGCCTTCGCCTCCACCCTCTACACCTTCGCCGGCTGGTCCGGCGATACCCAGGCCATCGTCGCTGGCGATGCCGCCTCCCCCGAAATCACCGTGCAGATAGATGCGCCCGTGCAACTCCACGCCACGTTCGCGGTCGAGGTACCGATCTTCCATGTCTCCCCCACCGGCTCCCACACGGCTCCCTACACCGACTGGAAAACCGCCGCAACTTCGTTGCACGCCATCGTCGAGTATGCTCCCGCAGGGGCCACCGTGCTGGTCGCCGCCGCCACTTATTCGCTGACCGAAACCCTCACCATCGGCCAGGCCATGCATCTGATCAGTGCCGATGGCCCCGGTGCCGCGATTCTCGACGGCGGCAACGCCGTCCGCCCGCTTTTCCTAACTGACGCCGGGGCCGTTGTCGAAGGCTTCACCATCCAAAATGGCAACAGCGGCGACGGCAGCGGTGGCGGTGTGCGCATCGAGCCGGCCGGCCGGCTGGTCAACTGTATCCTTCGCCACAATACCACCGGCAAAAGTGGCGGCGGCGCCACCCTGATCGGCGGCGGTATCATGCGGAATTGCCTGGTCCACGACAACTCCGCCCTCAACGAGCGTGGCGGAGGCCTCTATACCTTTGCCGGCAATCCCGCCCCCCTTGTGGAAAACTGCACCTTTACCGCCAATTCAGCCGGCGATGGCGGGGGCATCTATCTCTTCGATGCCGCCACGGTGCGCAATTCCATCGTGTGGGGCAACTCCGCCGGCTCCGGCTCCAACCTGATCCTCTACGGGTCCGGACATGTACTCCAAGCCAACGCCCTCGACACGCCGCCCGGATTCGCGGATCCGGACGGCGGCGATTTCCGCCTGGCCGCCGATTCCCCGGGCATCGACGCCGCCACCAACCAGCCCTGGATGGTCGAGGCCACCGATCTCGACGGCCGTCCGCGCATCATTCATTCGCGCGCCGACCTGGGACCCTACGAAGCCATTTTGCCCGGCTGGGATTCCGATGCCGACGGCTTGCCCGACACATGGGAGTGGGAACACTCCCGCTCCTTGACCGGCATGGCCCCGGACGCTCATGACGACTCCGACCACATGACCAACCTGCAGGAATGTCGAGCCGGCACCGATCCTTTCGATGGCACCTCTTTCCTCGGCATCCAAGAGGCCGCCACGGTTGCGGATCTGCCCGGACAATTCACCCTGCGCTGGAACAGCGCGTCCAGCCGGAATTATCGGTTGACCTACACCACCAATTTGACGGACGGCTTCCCATTCGTGGCCAGCAGCAACATCCCCGCCGACCCGCCCGCCAACTCCTTTACCGGCCAGCTCGCTCCGGCCAGTCCGACTTTCTATCGCATCGAACTCGAGTAAGGCGCATCCCCGTTACATTGACCGAAGGGGATCAAACCGCCGGCATCCCGGGTTGGCCATTTGGGAGGGCGGGAACAAGGTGCTTGGCGCCGCAGCCCCGCTTTGGCTGTTTGGTCCGAAATGGCGCTCCGCGCTGTCCGAACAGTTTGGTTCGGCTGAAGAATCATCCAGCTGCATATCGTTCGCCGAGCCTCGCTTCCCGCCGCACTCCGAATTGAACCGATCGGTGTCCATTCCCCAGGGAGGCACCCACTCAAGTCAGGCGGGCTGCAAGAGCTTCGCCAGGCAGCGCGCCAGAGGCGTATTGTACTCTGCCCTTTTCCAGGTCCGGCCTTCGCGTCGAATCCAGCCCGCGTCTTCCAGAATCCCCAAATGACGCCAGAGGGTCGCAGTGGGCATGCGCGTCCTGGCCTGTAATTCCTGGGCTGGGAGTGGCTCCTGGCTCACCAGGCGCAGGAGCTCCAGGCGCTTGGCGTGGGCCAGCCCCTTCGCCAACTTCGCCACCCGTTCATCCTCCTCTGGTGGAAACCGGTGGCAAATCTCCTGCATGGCTCTCAGCAGCGGCTTCGCGGACGCCACCAACGGATCCGGTTCCGGGTAGTACCGGACATGGCGCCCGGAGCGTTCCACCTGAACCAGCCCGCGGGATTGAAGTCGGCGCAATTCCTGGCTCGCGCGCGGCCAACTGAGCCGTTCCGCCTGCGCCAACTCCGACACGCACTGTCCCGGCTGGCCGATGATCCGCCGGAACAAGGCCAGGCGCGTCGCCCCGGACAGGATTCGGCATGTGCGCCACAGGGTCGGACTCAAGCCACGGGATTTTGTTGTCTTCATATCTCATTATTAATTAATAATGGGATTTGCGGTCAAGGATTTTTCAAGGTGTTCCAGCTCATTTGCCCCCGGATGATTTCAATAGAATATTCCATGATTAATTAATAATGGGAAATACCCGGATGGGCTGAAGCCCACTTGGAATGGCCCGGATGGCAACCGGGCGGACCTACCCCTTGAAGACGAAAAACTTCCGCATCACGTAGTTGATCGCCAGCGAGCTGAGAATGTTCGCCCCGAACGCATAGGTGGTTTGCATCCCGAATTGTTTGATCAGGACCCCCATGAGCGTTGTGCCAACCGCCATGCTAATGGCCGAAACCGCCAAAAACAGCAGGAATTCAAGCACAATATGGTGCCGCCCCGGGCGGAACACGAACAGGCGGTTGATGATGTAGCACACCGTATTGGACACGAAAAAAGCCAGGACATTGGCATACACCGCATGACGGGCCCGGAGCGCTTCCTCCACCGCCGGCGCCGACAACCCGAACAACTTGACCAGCGGATCCTCCGCCGAGACGCACGGAAACAGGAAGAATCCCATCAGGAAGAACGCCACGATGTGCGTCCCGGTCGCCACTCCCCCGGCCAGGCCGTACTTGACGAATTGCACCAGCGGCGGCGCATCGTGCGACAGGTAATGATTCCAGCGTTCCCGCAGGCTCATCTTACTTC
Organism: Lentisphaerota bacterium; assembly: GCA_012514035.1. Lineage (GTDB taxonomy): Bacteria > Verrucomicrobiota > Kiritimatiellia > CAIQIC01 > Lenti-01 > Lenti-01. Next base: position 23,718 of record JAAZBB010000004.1, read on the forward strand.
ACCCATTCCTTGATCTCATCCGGCAGCTCCTCGATCGCGCGCAGCGTACACTCCACCTCCCCACCGTCATCCGTCGGCACCAGGACCTTATCTCCCGGCCGCTTGCCCGCCACCGCCTTGGCCAGCCGGGTGTTGGACGAGATGATGTGCAGATCAGGCTCCTGATCCCACTCCCCGAGGATGTGATAATGCGCGCTGCTTCCGTCGGGATATGCCAGCGTCACGGTCGCGCCCACCCCGGCCACGCCCTTCGGCGCCTCGGAGAAGTCCGTCGGCCGCACGCGCCCGATCATTTCCTCCAGATCCGCGCGCCGGGCCAGCAGCACACGCTGCATGTCCTTGGCGGCCTTGTATTCAAAGTTCTCGCTCAAATCCCCGTAGCTGCGGGCCACCGCGATCTCCCGGGAATTGGCCGGAATCTCCACATTGATCAGCTTGTCCAGCTTTTCCCGGCGTTCGCGATAGCTGCGATGGGAGGTCACCGTCCCGTAGGTGGCCGCGGGAGCATCCTCCGCCGACCCGGTGATGACGGCCTGCAGGTGCGGATAAAGCTTCAGGATCTGCGCCTGCAGTACTTGGCGATCCAGGCCCGGCCAGGCTGGCGACTGGTTGAGCCGCCGGAAGAAATCCTGCTGTCGGCCGGGTGTCAAGCCGTCGAAGACGGCGCGGAGCCATTCGGGTTTTTCGAACTCTTCGCGCAGCATTTTACGCGTCTTGAGGCGATCGCCCATGTAGTCCTGTTCCAGTTCTTCCAACACCAGCGGCGCCAGCGCCGCCGGGAGGGGCAAGTCCCAGCTTTCGCGCTGGTCGGGATGTCGCAGAAGCCACAGCAGTCCTTCTTCGCGGATGAGATGGGTGGCGCAGGCCTCGGCGAAAACCCGGCGGCAATCTTCGCCGGCGCCGTTGCGCAGCAGCAGATCCAGGGCCTCCTGCAGGGGGTTGAAATGCAGATGCCGCAGCTGCCCCAGCAGCGCCGTGCGGGTGGCCGTCGCATCCTGCGCCCACAGGAATTCCAATGCCGGTTTCAACTCGCGGGCGGGCAGGTCGTGCAGCAGCGGCACAATGGCCCCATCCTCCTGAAATTCACGCACGGCCGCCGGCCAGTCGCAGTCGGCGGGCTCCAGGCCCAGCCGGGCGGCCAGCATCGCCGCCATCAGCTTTAAGCCGGGCTGACGGCTGGTCGCCCCGAGCAGGACGAATGCCAAGCGGTTTGCCAGGATGGCCCGGTGCGCGGGGGGCGGCGTTTCCGCGCCCGCTGCGGTATCCACCAGATCGCGTACTTGTTCCAGGATGGTTTTGATCTGGCGTTCATTGGCCAGGCGGTTGAACCACGCATCATCGTGGCCACCGGCCCGATCGAGCAGGCGGATCGGTTCGCCCCGCCGGGCCGGAATGGCCACCAGGGGATCCGCCTTCAGCGCTTTGCGGGCGGCATCCCAGAAGCGTTTCCAATCGTTTTCCGGCACGATGCCCGACTCCATGAGCCGGGCCTGCAACGCCCCCGCCGCCAGCGGTCCGAAGCTAGCCAGCGCCAGCCGCACTACCTCGCCCGGAGCGGTGTTCACCTGCCGCTGAAGCGCGTCACGATCCTGGTGCCAGCGGGCCAGCAGGTGATCATGATTCAGCAGTTCCAGCGTCTCGCCGGCAACCTTCATGGCCAGGCCGTGCCCGGGACGGCCCCGAAAATCGATTTCGATTTTTTTATAGAGCGAATCAACCCGCCGCACTACGCCAAAGCCCCATGTGCGGTGCAGGCACAGCGCGCCGGGATTCAAGTTCAGGAGCAAGCGCAGGCGCCGAACGCATTCACGCGCGGCCAGGGGCTGGCCAAATCCCGCCTCCGGAACCAGCACCGCCTGGTGAGGGTGCGAACCCACCACCCGTTCGGCGGCCTTCACCCAGTCCTTGCCGGTCATCTGCGCCGGGGGGGTATTGTCGGCCCGCCATTTCAACAATTCCATCCCCTCGTCGAGATCCCTCCGCTTGGCCAGGGCGTCCTGCGCCAGCGCTGCCCACTCCCGCATGGCTTCCGGCGCCCCCGCCTGGCACGCCTTCTCCAGCACCGCAATCCAATCCGCCGCCGCGGCCTGCTCGTTCTCCAGAAGTTCCAGCACACTATTCTCGAGATCGTTCACGCCGGCGGGATCATTCATCGGGTTTGGCTCCTTGCACACATGCGCCCCGCAGAAAAACAAAACGCACGTCCAAATGCAAGCCGTCGCGTTTTCCGCTTAGGGATAGGCGGGTAGATCGTGACCCCCTTGGGAGGGGGGATGGCCGAGATAGTGGCGGAGGCATTGGCCGAGGTCAAGCGGAGGCATGGAGAACACCGAGGGATGCAGGTTGGGGTTTTTGGCTTGGACGATCTGGGCGGGGATTTGCCATTCCTTGCCGCGGTTGAGGCGGGTGAGGTTGAAGTGGTGCCAGTAGAGGGTGATCTTGCGCCAGAAGTCGGGGCGGTCGCGGAAGGTTTCGCGGTCAAAGAACTCGTCTTCCTGGAGGCGGTGGACGGTTTCGACGTCGCTCTGCCAGGTGACGGCGCCGGAGGGGATGTAGTGGTGTCGGGAACCGAGGGAGCGCCGATCCGCCGGCCGTACCACCTTCACTTTCACCCCGCCAGGGGGGTCACGATGTACCCGCCCTTTCCCATCCCATCGCGTTTTCCGCTTGCAGAAGCCCGCCCGAACGCCTACATTCCGCCGTCTTCCCGGAAGCCATGCCAAACCGACAACCCCCGAAGGCCAGAAGCTGCTCATGAAAACCAATCATCCCCACCTGTTGAAATTCGTTGCAGACGCCGCCGCGCTCTGCCGACCCGACGCCATTCACTGGTGCGACGGCTCGGAAGAGGAAAACCGGCGCCTGTGTAATCAGGCCGTCGCGGCGGGCACCTTCATCCGCCTCGACGAAGCCAAGCGGCTCAATTCCTTTCTGGTCATGTCCGATCCCGCCGACGTCGCCCGCGTCGAAGACCGCACCTTCGTCTGCCCCTCCGATCCCCGCGAGGCCGGCCCCAACAACAACTGGCGCGATCCTGTCGAGCTCAAGGCCGCCATGCGCAAGCTCTATGACGGCTGCATGCGCGGGCGCACCATGTACGTCATCCCCTTCAGCATGGGACCCATCGGCTCGCCCATCGCCCACATCGGCGTGGAACTCACCGATTCCATCTACGTGGTTGTCAACATGCGCATCATGACCCGCATCGGCGACGCCGTGCTCAAGGCCCTCGGCGATGACGGCGAATTCGTGGAATGCCTGCATTCCGTCGGCGCCCCCCTGGCCCCCGGCCAGCAGGACGTCCCGTGGCCCTGCAACGCCGAGAACAAATACATTTCCCATTTTCCCGAGGACCCGTCCATCTGGTCCTACGGCTCCGGCTACGGCGGCAACGCCCTGCTGGGCAAGAAGTGCTTCGCCCTGCGGATCGCCTCCACGATGGCCCGCCGCCAGGGCTGGATGGCCGAGCACATGCTCATTCTCGGCCTCACCAATCCTGCCGGCGAAAAGAAATACATCGCGGCCGCCTTCCCCAGCGCCTGTGGCAAAACCAACCTCGCCATGCTCGAACCGACCCTCCCCGGCTGGAAGGCCGAATGCGTGGGCGACGACATCTGCTGGATGAAGTTCGACGATTCCGGTCAGCTCCGCGCCATCAACCCGGAAGCCGGCTTCTTCGGCGTGGCCCCCGGCACGTCCATGAAGTCCAATCCCAACGCCATGCGCACCCTCCACTCCAACTGCATCTATACCAACTGCGCCCTGACCCCGGATGGCGACATCTGGTGGGAGGACATGACCGACGAGCCCCCGGCCGAACTCCTTTCCTGGAAGCGGGAAAAGTGGACGCCGGACAGCGGCGTCAAGGCCGCCAATCCCAATGCGCGCTACACCGCGCCCGCCCGCCAATGTCCCGTCATGGATCCTGCCTGGGAAGACCCCGCCGGCGTGCCGATTTCGGCTATCCTGTTCGGCGGACGACGCCCCGCCACCGTGCCACTCTGCTTCGAAGCCCCCTCGTGGCAATATGGCACGTTCCTCGGCACCATCCAAGCCAGCGAAACCACCGCCGCCGCCGCGGGCAGCGTCGGCGTCCTGCGCTACGACCCCATGGCCATGCTGCCTTTCTGCGGCTACAACATGGGCGACTATTTCGCCCACTGGCTGAGCATGCCCGGGCGCGCTCCCAACGCCCGGATGCCCCGCATCTTCTTCGTCAACTGGTTCCGCAAGGGCGAAGACGGCCGTTTCCTCTGGCCCGGCTTCGGCGACAACTCCCGCGTCCTCAAGTGGATCTTCGAGCGCGTGGACGGCACGGCCGACGCCGTGGAATCCCCCATCGGTCTCCTGCCCGCCCCCGGCGCCATTGACACTGCCGGACTCAATGTGCCGGATGCCGACATGGCCGAACTGCTCTCGGTGGACGCCGGCGCCTGGCTCCAGGACCTCCCCGCCATCCGCGCCCACTACGCAAAATTCGGCGACGCCATCCCCGCCATCCTCCGGAAGGAGCTCGACGACCTGGAAGCGCGCCTGCAGGCCGCCGCCCGATAGCCCCGGCCGGCCCCGGAAGCCGCCGTCCAATCATTGGACGGCGGATTCTTTTTACGGTAGAATGCCGCCGAAATGAAGTTCAGGATTCGACTCTCCTGACCCCTGCCCGCGATGAAAAAGAATGTTACCATCCGCTACTTCGCCCTTGTCGGCGCACGGCGCGGCACGCAGACCGAGCCCTACGAGACCGAGGCGGCCACCGCCCGCCAACTCCTTCACGAAATCCAAAACAGCGGCCACCTTCCCCTCACCACCAATATCGTCAAGGCCGCCATCAACGACGAATTCGTGGATTGGGATGCTCCGATCCACGACGGCGACCAAATCACGCTTCTGCCCCCTTTCTCCGGCGGCTGACCCCATCGCCCCGGGCTTTCCCCTTGACCCCCACGGGCTTGTTCCGGGGGTGAGTCCGTTCGGGCTCCATGCCCCGCCACCATCCTCCCGCCATTCCACCAAGCCAATCTTCCCCCACGCAAAAACGGCCCGCCCCGCGGGGGGTCGGGCCGTACAGCCGGGCAATTCGGCGGCCCGGGCTACGCTTGACTAGCCTTCTTTTCCAGGAACAGGTGCCGGTTCAGCGCGTTGATGTACGCCTTGGCCGAGGCCATGACGATGTCGATGTCCGATCCTTTCGCGGCCACCAGATCGTCGCCGAACTTCACCTGCACCGAAGCCTCGCCCAGCGCGTCCTCGCCGTGCGTCACAGCTTGCATGGCAAACGACTTCAGTTCGCCTTTGATGCCAGTCAGCCGGTCGATGGTTTTCAAGGCCGCTTCCACCGGGCCGGCCCCCGTCGCGGAATCCTGCACGACCTTGCCGCCCTTCTCGATTTGCACCGTCGCGGTCGGGATGGACCGGTTGCCAGCCGAAACCTGGAGGCACTTGATCGCATAGACCTTGGGAATGTCCGAAATGTATTCGCGCAGCAGTTCGACAATGTCGTCGTCGTAGACCACCTTCTTCTTGTCCGCCAGGACGATGAACGCCTCATAGACCCCCTGCAGCTGTTCGGGGCTGACCTTGAGGCCCATGCGGTGCAGATGGGCCGAAAAGCCTGCCCGCCCGCTGTGCTTGCCCAGCACCAGGTCGCTGCCCGTCACCACGCCCACATCCTCGGGGCGCATGATTTCATAGGTTTCGCGGTGCTTGAGCATGCCGTCCTGATGGATCCCCGCCTCGTGGGCGAATGCGTTGGCGCCCACGATGGCCTTGTTGCGCTGCACCATCATGCCCGTCAACTGGCTCACCAGCCGGCTGGCGGCGAACAGTTCCGGCGTCTTGACGCGGGTTTGGATGCCGTAGTGGTCGGCCCGCACCTTCAGCGCCATGACGACCTCTTCGAGCGAACAGTTGCCCGCGCGTTCACCGATGCCGTTGATGGTGCATTCCACGCCGCGAGCGCCGCATTCGATCGCCGCGAGCGAATTGGCCACCGCCAGCCCCAGATCATTGTGGCAGTGCACATGCACCGTCACGTTTTTCAGTTCCGGCACCTGCTCATGCAGGTAGGTGAGCAGCCGGCGAAACTCCTGCGGGACCGTAAACCCGACCGTGTCAGGAATGTTGATCGTCGAAGCGCCTGCGGCAATCACCGCCCGCACCACCTCCGCCAGAAAGTCCGGTTCGGTGCGCGAGGCATCCTCCGGGCTGAACTGCACGTCCCGGCAGAACTTCCGGGCGTACTTCACTCCCTCCACCGCCTGCCGGAGGATCTCGTCCTTGGCTTTCTTCAGCTTGAATTCCCGGTGGATGGCGCTCGTGGCCAGGAATACATGGATCCGCGCGCGGTTCCTTGCCGGCTTCAAGGCCTCCGCGCACCGCTCGATGTCGCTCTTGACGCAGCGAGCCAGGCCCGCAATGCGGCATTTCTTGATTTCAGCGGCCACTTTCTTCACCGCCTCGAAATCCCCTGGCGAAGCCGCCGGGAATCCAGCCTCAATAATATCCACCCGCAGTTTTTCCAGCTGCCGCGCCACCTGCAGCTTCTCCTGCAGGCCCATGCTCGCTCCGGGGCATTGCTCCCCGTCGCGCAGGGTCGTGTCAAAAACAACCACATGATCCGGCTTCTTCATCCTTCCGTGCTCCTGTTCATCGGAACTCCATCGTCGCAGGCGGGCAGCAAAACGCCCGCCAATTCATGTTTGGCGGGCTGACCGGAAAGCAGACGGCTCCGGGGACTCATCCAACGCAACACCCGTCGCCCGCCGTGGCACGGGTGTCGCCGCGCAACGCCAGAAGGTTCAGGGCCTGGATGGACATACTCGTCATGACGCGGGGGAATAAACCACGCTCCCCTCCGGCTGTCAAGCCGCCGAAACAACCGGCCGGAACGGCAGCCGCGGAAACCGCCACCCGCACGATTGTACCTGTTTTATAAAACAGGTATTTCGGGCGGATTGGTTCAATCCTGGACCGTCCGCAACCTTGGGTCCAGGGCGTCGCGCAAGGCATCGCCCAGCAGGTTGAAGGCCAGCACCACGGCGAAGATCGCCGCGGTCACGGCCGCCAGTTCCCACCACATGCCCTGCCACAGGCGCAGGCGCGCGGACGATATCATGACGCCCCAGCTCGGTTCGCCCTGTGCCCCGATCCCCAGGAAGCTCAGGAACACCTCCGTGCCGATGGCCGCCGGGAACCGCAGCGTAAACGACACCAGTGCGACGTGGATCACGTTGGGCAGGATGTGCCGAAACAGGATCCGCCCGTGCGAAAATCCCAGCGCCCGGGCCGCGCGCACGTAGCCGCGCTCCTTCTGCTGGAGCACCTCCGCCCGGATCAGCCGGCAAATACCCACCCACGTCGTCAGCCCGATGGCCAAAAACACCCCCAGCAGCCCCTTGCCCACCACCATGGCGATCGCCAGCACAAACAGCAGCCCCGGGATGGAGGCAAAGGTGGTCGAAAGCCACACCACGACATCATCGACCTTCCCGCCGAAATATCCCCCCAGGCAACCCAACAGCACCCCGATGGGAATCGCGATCAGCGATGACACCACCCCCACCTGGAACGCGATGCGCGCGCCCTGCACCAGTCGCAGGAAGACGTCGCGTCCCAGGCCGTCGGTCCCCAGCCAGTGTTCCGCGCCGGGCGGGAGATAGCGCGCGGACAGGTCCTGCATCTGCCAGGGGGGGGTCACATCCTGCCACGCATACCACGCATGCGCCGTCTCGCCCGCCAGCGCCGCCAGGCAGAACACGCCCAACACGACGAGGCACGCACGCGCCAGCCAGCTGGCCCAGACCTGCCGCCAGGCTTCACGCCCGAACGACACGCCTCCCTCGGCCGCGGCGCCCCGGATGACTGCGGCGCCGCTCATGACAGCTTGACCCTCGGATCCACCCACGCCAGCGCGATGTCCGCCAAAATGTTCGCCACCGTGAACAGCAGCGCACCGACCAGCACCACCGCGCGAACCACGTCCACATCCGCGGAATGAATGGCGTTCAGGCTCAGGTAGCCGAGCCCGGGAATCCCGAAAAAGCCCTCCAGCAGCAGGCTGCCGGTATACAGAAACGGCAGCGCCAGCGCCACGTTGGTGATGACCGGCCCCAATGCATTCTTGAGCACATGCTTGAAGAGCACCCGGCCCCGGCCCAGCCCCTTGGCAAACGCCGTCTTCACGTAGTCCTTGTGCATTTCCTCCAGCAGGATGGTCCGGTAGAACCGCACATTCACCCCCAGGCCGGTCGCCACGCCGATTCCCACCGGCAGCAGCAGATGCCGCCACGACTCGAATCCCCACACCGGAAACCAGCCCAGCCGATAGGCGAACACATATTGCCCGATCACGATCCACACCAGGTAATTCACGCTCATCAAGGCCACGCACACCGCCACCAGCCCGCGGTCCAGCCACGCCCCGCGCCGGTACGCGCACAACAGCGCCAGCGTCAGGCTCACGCCCAGCTCCACCAGCAGGATCGGAACCGTCAGCGCCAGGCTGGGCCCAATCCCCGCCTTCAGCAGGCGCGCCACCGGCTGATTCAGGCTGGAACTCGTGCCGAAATCCAGCCGCAGCACCCGGCCGGCATAATGGGCCAGTTGGCTATCCAAAAAATGACGCGTTGCCCGCTCCAGCCGCACGCGGCGAATCTCCACCGGACCGCCCGCCGCGCGGAATTCCGGAATTTCCACGCCGTGGAAAAATTCGCCGTTTTTTTCCACGGTGTGGAAATTTTTTTTCCATTGTGTGGTCCGGCAGCTACCGGATCCATGCTGTGGAAACCCTGCTCCGCGGCCCGCGACGGTTAGGCGCCAGCGCTCGCCGGCGGGCAGGAGAAAAGCCAGCGGCAGGTGCAGCGCCTCGCCATCTTCCAGCCGCAGCCAGCCGTCCTGGCCGGCGCCCCAACGCGCGCGGACGCCGGGCGGGGCGGTCTCGAAATCGACCGCCTCCAGCGCGCGGGTCGCGGTCCAGTTACCGCAGAAGAGCGGCTTGTCATAGCCGCGGGCCGCTTCGTATTCCGCCAGCGAGCGGGCATCGGCATGCTGTCCCAGCACGGTGGCCGCCGGCGACCCGCCCACGACATTGAAGAGAATGAAGGTGATCAGCACGACTCCGACCACGGTCGGGATCGCTTGCAGGAGCCGCTTCAAGACATAACGCCACATGGGCGGCAGTATGCCCGAACCCGGGAGCGGCGGCAAAAAATATCCGTGCGGGCAGCCGGCATGCATGGGAACATGACCGGCGCCGGGTGGCGGACGGTGGCGGACGGTGGCGGCGTTGAGCGCCCTGATGTGCGCCACCTGGGCTGCCGCCGGCGATTTTGACTACGACATCAACGAACCAGAAACCCATACGGTCACGCTTACCTCCTACACCGGAACGAATCTGGACGTTGCGGTCCCCGACTCCCTCGACGGGCGGCTGGTCACCGGCATCGGCGAAGGCGTTTTTTCGTATTGCGACGTCGTCCGCATTGCCATTTCGTCCAACGTGACCTCCATTCATTCCTGGGCGTTCGAACGCTGCAATGAACTGACCAATATTCTCGTGGCGGCGAACAATTCCGCATCATCGCAATCGGCGAGGACGCCTTTGCCTACTGTTATGGATTGACCGAGTTGGCCATTCCCGCCAGCGTCGCCAGCATTGGAGCCGGCGCCTTCGGCTCCTGCGCGGACCTCATCGCCATCACCGTGGATTCGGCCAATGCCGTCTATTCCAGCCAGGACGGGGTGCTCTTCAACCAGGACGGGACCCGCCTGCTGGTCTGTCCGCCCGGCCGCACCGGAGAGTATGCCGTTCCCGCTGGCACGCAAATCATCTGGGACCGGGCCTTTCCCGGGTGCGCCAACCTCACCCGGATCGAGATCCCTGACAGCGTGTTCGTCATTGGCTTCCGCGGCCTGGAAGGCTGCAATGGCCTGACCCGGATCATCCTTCCCGGCAGCATTCGGAATCTTGATGCGCAGGTGTTCCGGGAATGCCAGAATCTGGCGCAGGTATACTTCCGCGGAAATGCGCCCGACGAAGTGGGCTGGGGCGTATTTGACGATGTGCCCGATGTGACGATTTGCTACCTGCCCGACACCACGGGCTGGGGCGACTGGTTTGCCGATCGGCCGGCGCTCCTGTGGAATCCGGCCATCACCGCCCTCGACGCGGACGCGGGCAACGGTTTCGCATTCCGCATTACCGGCACCACGAATATTCCCGTGGAAGTGCACAGGTCCTCGAACCTGCCCGGCGGCGGCTCGGGCGGACAGGACCGCGGCCTACCTTCTTGCTGGAGTGCCGCCCCCCGCCCAGGCATCCAGCAATTTTTCGGCCAGGGCGTCGAGGTCGAGGTCGGAGGTATCGATCTGGACCGGAATCTTGGCGTAGTACGGAGCGCGGGCGGCCAGCAGGTCGCGGATTTTTTTTTCGGGATCTTCGCCGGCCAACAGGGGGCGATGGTGCGAGCGCGATGTGCGCGCCAGAATGATCTCCGGCCGAGCCGTCAGGCAGACCAGCACGCCCTGGCGGCCGAGGGCCCGCAGGTTTTCATCGCGCAAGGCCACGCCTCCGCCGCCGGCAATCACCACCCCGCGGCGCCGGCCCCACTCCGCCGCCAGTTGCGATTCCATGCGGCGGAAGGCTTCCTCGCCGTCTTCGGCGAAAATACGCGGAATGCTTTTACCTGCGCGGCGCTCCAGTTCCCTGTCCATCTCGAGAAACGGCAGGCCGGTGAGGGCCGCGACCCGCCGTCCCGCGGCGCTCTTGCCCGTGCCCATGAAACCCAGCAGCACGAGATTCCGGCAGGGCGCCATCCGAACCGGCCGGGCGGCCTTACTGAATGACCAGGCGCGTGGTCTTGACCAGCGCCTTCCACAGCTTTTCAGGCGTGTCGGCTTCCAGCAGCTTGTCTCGGTTTTCCGGCTTCTGGAAAGCCTGGGAGAGTCCGGCCAGCAGTTTGAGATAGAAGGCGCTGGCTGCGGTGGGAATGACCATGAAGAAGATGATGCGGGTGATGGCTTTGCCGGCCGGGTCGAACTTGATGCCCTTGGGCGCGATGCCCAGCGCCAGCGTCAGCGCCCCGCCTTCCACGCAGCGCACGTGCGGAAACGCCAGGCCGTTGTCCACCGCAGTGGCCACAATGGCCTCGCGCTGGCGGGCCGCCTCCAGCAGCTTGCCGGCGTCGTCCACGAATCCTTCGTCTTCCAGCTTGTGGCAGAGCTCGGCCAGGATCGAATCGCGATCCGTGCCCTTGAGCGCGGGAATCATCAGCGTTTCGGCGGAAAACCGCTCGATGCCGATTTTGGGCGGATCGCTGCGGCGCGGGGCCTTGCGCGTGTTGCGGGCGCTGGATTGCCGGTGAAACAGCATCCGTGCACAGGAGGGGCACTGGTAGATATGCTCGGCCGCCCGCACTTTGTGCACCAGCGAAACCGGCAGCGCCATGCCGCAGGCCGTGCACACCCCGTTGACCACCGGCACGATGGCCAAGTGGTTCTTCTGCAGCAGCCGCTTGAACTGCAGATTGACATCCGCGGGCAGTTCGCGGGTCAGCGAGGCGATGGAGGAATCCAGCTGGTCCAGTTGGGACCCCGGCATGCCGACTTCCTGCTGGGCGCGGGCAATGGACAATTCTTGAAGTTGGACCAATAGATTGATGACCGGTTGCATGGACTTCCTAGGATGGGGGCAGTACGCTTGAACAGTTCGGAAAGTCCTTATACTCGCCCGGCCCGGCACTGTAAAGAAGTTTGCACATTCCGCGGCATTCGCGGCGTTTGCAGCCACGCCCGCCGGCGTTCGACCGGGAGGCGCTCGATGGCATAACGCAACATGGTGCGCGGCATCCGCGCGGCGTGCGCCGCCAGAAAGGCCTCCAGCGCGGCGCGATCGCGCTTGCCGGCCTCGCGCAGCATCCAGCCGGCCGCCTTGTGCATCAGGTCTTCCGGATCGGCCAGCAGCCGGCCCGCCAGCCAAAAGGTGTTTTCCAGGCAGCCCTGCCGGATATGCTCCAGGGTGGCCACCATGGCGATGCGCCGTTCCCACAGGTTCGCGGATTTCGCCAGCTTGGCCAGTACCCGTCGCCCGCCGCCCGGCGGCAGGTGCCGGCCCACGATCCCCGGGGCGCTGGCATCCACCAGATCCCAGTTGTTCACCCGTTCCGCCCGCGCCAGGTAGAAATCGAAAATGGCCCGGCGCTCCACCGCGCCACCCGCCGCATAGGCCCGCACCAAGGCCGCCACGGCAAAGAACCGCGCCTCGTGGACCGGGGAATCGAGCAACTCGTTGGCGACCGCCAGGGACACCTCGGGAAACCGCGCGAGCACGGCGCGGGTCTGCGGAACCTTCAGGCCCCAGAACACATCCCCCTCCCCGTACTCGCCCGGACCGGTCTTGAAAAACCGCTGCAGAATCGCCGCCTGGGCGGGATGGCGGAGCCACTTCAGCTCCCGCAGCACCGCGTTCACTGTTGCGGACTTCCGCCGCTCCGTCATTTGAGCGTGTCCAGCACCGGCGTCGTGAAGGCCCAGACGCCGGTCTTGCCGCCGACCTCGTCGCGGAGCATCTGCAGGCGGCCCATCAGGCGCGCAGCCACCTCGTCGTCCACCACCACGAACGCGCCGGAATTTGCTCCGGGCCACACGTGGTTGTCCATCCGCGTTCCGCTCTTGGGCCCGCGGCCGGTCATCCGCTTCCAGCGCGACAATTCGATGATACCGAGCTCGTCGAGCATGTCCTGGATTTCATCGGTCAGCACGATGTCATGCATCATCCATACCATCTTCATGCGCGCACTCCCTTCTCGGCCGCCACCAGTTCGCGTCGCCGCGCACGGCGCGCGTGCGCGAGGCTGTAGATCGTCGGCACCAGCACCAGCGTGATCAGCATCGAGAATGTCAGCCCGCCGGCGACGGTCGCCGCCATCGGCTTCCAGGTCGCGGCGCCTTCGCCGCGGCTCAGGATCATCGGCACCATGGCCAGCGAGGTGGTCAGGGTGGTGATCAAGACGGGCCGCAGGCGCGAGCGGCCGGCGTTCACGATTGCGGCGTGGAGGTCCTGGCCGCGCGCGCGCAGCAGGTTGATGTAGTCGATCAGCACGATCGCGTTGTTCACCACCACGCCCACCAGTAGGATCATGCCGATGAACGACATGATGCTGACCGTCAGCCGCAGGACGGTCAGACTGATGGCCACGCCGGTGAAGGCAAAGGGAATGGCGAAGAGGATCAGGAACGGATCGAGCAGGCTTTCAAACTGCGACGCCATCACCATGAAGACCAACAGAATGCCCAGCACCAGCATCAAGCCCATCTGGCGGAAGGATTCCTCCTGGTCCTCTGCGGTACCGCCGAAGTGCAAGCCGATGCCCGACGGCAACGGCACCTCCTCCGCCAGCCGTCGGCGCAGGTCGCGGACGACCTCGCCGCTGCTGCGCCCGAAGACGTCGGCGGTCACCTGGATCAGGCGTTCCTGGTTACGGCGGTCGATCTGCAGCGGACCGAGCCGCTCTGTCACGGCCGCCACGCTGTCAAGCCGGATGCGGCGGCCGGTCGGCAGCACGATGTCCGATTGCGCGATGTCCTCGACGGTCCGCCGGTAGGATTCGTCCAGGCGCAGCACCACATCGTAGTCTTCGTCGGATTCGCGATACATCGTGGCCGTCGTGCCGTAGAAGAGCGTGCGCACGCCGTTGGCCACCTGCGCCATGTTCAGTCCGTGGGCGGCGGCCTTCACGCGGTCGATCTCCACCCGGATCTCCGGCCGGCCCGGGTCGCGGCCGATTTCGGCGTCCACCGCGCCGGGCGTGGTATTCACCACCGCCAGCACCTGCTCGGCCACGCTTTGCAGGATGTCGAGGTCGAACCCGAGCACGTCGATCACGATGGGTTTCTGGCCGCCGCCGGGGCCCATCTGGGCAGTCTCCAGGTTGAACTTCTGCACTTCGGGCCAGCGCGCAACGACATCGGCGATGGCCCGCCCGATCTCCTTCACGCTGCGGTCGCGCTGCGTCTGCGAGACGAGGCTGAGCATGACGTTCCCGACGTGCGAGCCACCCTGGCCCATGCCGCCGGAATCGCCGCAGCGCCAGGCATGGACCCGCACGTTCCCGGGCCCGGCCTCCTGCAGCGCCACGTCGAGGATCCGCTGGCCCACCGCTGCGGTCTCCTCCACGCGCGTGCCGATGGGCGTCTGGTAGCGCAGGGTCAGCCGCCCGTTGTCCTCCTCGGGCGAATACTCCGAGCCCAGCCCCAGGAAGAGGAACACGCTGCCCGCGAACACGGCCACGGCCACCGCCACCACCACGCCGCGTCGGCGCAGCGACCGGTCCAGCAGCCGCGAGTAGGCCGCGTCCAGCGCCGCGAACCGCGACTCGCTCCAGGCCAAAAAGCCCGCCAGCACGCGCCCGTGCGCCCGCCGCTTTCCCGGAATCTGCAGCAGGCGCGAGCCCAGCATCGGCGTCAGCCACAGGGCGCAGACCAGGCTGGCCAGTAGCGTCGCCACCAGCAGGCCGCCCAACTGCTTGAACATGATGCCCGCCTCGCCCTTCAGGAAGATCAGCGGCACGAACACCACGATCGTCGTCAGCGTCGAGGCACTGACCGCGGTACCGACCTCCTCGGCGCCGAACATCGCGGCCTCACGGGGAGCCGTGCCCCGCTCCACCTTGGTCGAGATGTTTTCCAGCACCACCACCGCATTGTCCACCACCATCCCCATCGCAATCGCCAGGCTCGCCATCGAGATGATGTTGATCGTCCACCCCATCGTCCACAGGAAGATGGCCGCCAGGATCAGCGAAAACGGAATGGTCAGCACGATGATCAGCGAGGACCGCACGTTGCGCAGGAAGAAGAACGTCGTCAGCACCACGAACACGAATGCCCAGCGCACCGTCAGCCCCACGTTGCCGATCGACTGCGTGATCTGCTCGCTGGTGTCGAAGATCGGGTGGATCTCGATGTCCCGCGGCAGGGTCGGCAGGATGTTCTCCGTCAGCTCGCGCGTGACCTCCTTGGCCGTCTCCACCGTGTTGGCACCGGAGCGCTTCTGGATCATCATCATGATCGCGCGGCGGCCCATCACGTTGGACAGGCGGACTTCCTCGGCGAAGCCATCCTCGACTTCGGCCACGTCGCGCAGGCGCACGAGCGCGCCAGCCGCGGACCGGATCACGATTTCGCCGATCTGCTCCGGGGCCGTGTATTCGCCTGGCACGCGGATCGTGTAGTCGATGCGCCCCACCTTCACGTTGCCCGCCGGCAGCGTCACGTTTTCCCGGGCCAGTGCGGCCGCCACGTCGTCGAAGACCAGCCCGTAGCCCGCCAGACGTGCCGGATCAAGCCGGACGTTGATCTGCCGCTCGAGCCCGCCAAACAGGTTGACCGCGCCCACGCCGGGCAGGCGCTTCAAGGGATCGGCGATCTCGTTGTTCGCGATCTCCTCGAGGGTTTCGATGCTTTCGCGGCAGGTGATGCCGTAGAACTGGATGGGAATCTGGGAGGTGTTGAACTTCCGGAGCACGGGGGGATCCGCGTCCTCCGGCAGCGACTTACGGATGCGCTCGAGGTTGCTGCGAATGTCGTTGGAGGCCTCGTCGAGGTTCGTGCCCCAGGTGAATTCGCAGGTCACGCTGGAAATGCCCTCGATGGTGGCGCTGGTCATCTCCTCGAGGCCGTTGACCGTACCCAGCGCGCGCTCGACGACCTTGGTCACCATGCTTTCGACGTCCTCGGCGCTGACGCCCTCCCAGGTGGTCACCACCGTCACGGTCGGCCGCTCGATTTCCGGCAGCAAATCCACCGGAAGCTGCGTCACCATGACCCCGCCCAGCACGAAAACAGCCAGGAAGAACATCAGCGTGGTGACGGGCTTTTGGACGCCCAGTTCAGGCAGTTTCATCGTGGCCTACTCTGCCGCTTCCGCGGCGGCCACGCGTTCGATCGGCGCGCCGTCGGTCAATTTATTCTGCCCCATCACCACGTACTCGTCGCCCGCAGCCAGCCCCTCGAGAATCTCGACGTAAGCGCCGTCGCGGATGCCCGTCCGAACGTCGGTGGCGTGCGCCTGGCCGTCCCGCACCGTAAAGACCAGCTGGCGGTTCAGCACGCGGATCACGGCGGATGCCGGCACCGCCATCGCGCCCGGACTGGTCGCCAGGGTTAGCTTGGCCGTGGCGTACATGCCCGGGCGCAGCGGCCAGGTGCCATTGGATTTTTCATTGTCCAGATGCACTTCCGCCCGGACGGTGCGCGTGGCCGGATCCGCTTCCGGGTAGACACGGGCAATCACGCCATCCATTTCCCGGTCCCGCCAGACATCCGTCGTCACCGCCACCCGTGTTTGCCCCTCTTCCAGCATCGGCAGCAGCCGGGCCGGAATCGCCAGCATCAGCCGCAGGGGATTCATCTGCGCAATCCGGACAATGGCCGCCGAGGGCCCGACCATGGCGCCCGGATCCATGCGGCGCTCGGTCACCACCCCGTCCATCGGCGCGCGGATGAATGTTTCGTCCAGGTTCACCTGGGCCAGCGCCAACTGGGCCTTGGCCTGGGCCAGCGCGGCCTGGGCGCTCTCGTGCGCAGTGACGGCCGCATCGCGCGCCTGTTCCGTGGCCACTTCCTCCGCAAACAGAGCCTCGAGTCGCCGGCGCTCCCGGTCGCGGTCGGCCAGGGTGACTTCCGCCTGCCGTTGCTGCGCCTCCGCCAGCGCCACCTGTGCTTCGAGTTCCCGGCGGTCGATCGCGGCAATGACCTCGCCGGCCTTCACCTCAGCCCCCTCCGCCGCCGGTTGGCCGTTTTCCAATTCCACTTTTTCCAACCGCCCCTGGATCTTCGGTTTCACTTCCACCGCCAGAGGCGATTCCAATTCCCCGGTGAACAGCAGCACCTCGGAGATGTCCCGGCGCTCCACGAATGCCGTCCGCACCGGCACCGGCCCGCGGGCCTTCTGCTGGCCGTTGTTCTGTTCCGCGGGCTTCCTGGAACAACCCGCCGCCAGCGCGATGGCCAGCGCGGCAACAAGCAAAATGTTCTTTTTCATGCTGTGGTCTCCAAATTTCATTCGACCGATCCGCCGGATCTGGCGCCGCCCCTCAGCACCGGTTCATCGGGCAACGCGTCGGACGCCAGCAAGCCCATGGCCTGCTGCAGCGCCACCCGGGCCAGGGCATGGTCGAAAATCGACTGATAATAATTCGCGGAAGCCTTGGTCAGGGCCTGGCGTGCATCCATGACTTCCACGGGGGTGTTCTGCCCTTCCTTCAGTCCGGCTTCCACCAGCCGCAGCGCTTCCCGGGCCGTCTCCAGATTCTGGCTCTGCGAATGGGCAAACTCCTCGGCTGTTTTCAGCGACAGCACCGCCTGGCGAATTTCGCTCACGGCCTTGTCCTCCGCGTCGTGCAGGGCAATCTCCAGTTGCTTCCGCTTGGCCCGCTCCTGGATCAACGTGCCCCGCCGGTCCAAGCCGTCGAAGATCGGCAGGGCCACCTGCACCCCCGCCTGCCATTCATCGCCCCACTGGTCCCGGGACGCATCGTGCGGATCGGGATTGGCCCACGACTGCGAGACATAGCCCGACACGTCCGGCAGGTAGCGGCTGCGGGCGGCCGCCACGCTCTCCTCCTGCAGGCGCAGGGCATATTCCGCCACGATCAGGTCCGCTCGCTGCTCCAGCGCCGTTTGCACCGCGTCGCCGAACGGAATCTGCTCGATCACCAGCGGAATCTCGTCCACCAGATCCGCTTCGCTCTCCGGAGAAGCCCCCATCAGCCGGTACAGTGCCGTAAACGCCACGTCCCGCTCGTTGCGCGCCTGCAGCACCTGCGCGCGGAAGTTGGACACCTCCACCTGTGCCCGCAATTCATCGTAGTTCGAGGCCATGCCCTGCCGCCGCCGGGCCCGGGCATCCTCCAACTGCCGCTCCGCCGTTTTCAGCGCCGTCTGGTTGACCGCCAGCAGGTGTCCGCTCAGCACGGCCCGGTAGTAGGCACGAATGGTTTCCCGCTGGACGGCTTCCGTGGCCGCGCGGATGGAGGCCCGGGTCCATTCGTCGTAGAGCTTCGCGGCCCGCAGCGCCGCGCCGATCCGCCCATTAAACAGCGGTTGGGTCAGCCGCAGGCCTGTCGAGTATTGGTCCTGATAGCGGGTGGTATAGGCCGTGCCTTCCGGCCCCGCCGCCGACCGCTCCTCATCCAGTCGCACGTATTCCCCCGTCAGGTTCAGCGCCGGCAGGGCTTCCGACCAGGAGGCCTGAATCCGTCCCCGGGCGATCTCCTGCCCCTCCCGTTCCTGTTGGAGAGTGCGGTTGTAGCCTTGGGCCAGCGCCACCGCCTCCCACAGCAGCAGCGGTCCTGACAAATACACCCCGCTTCCGGTGGTCTCCTGCCTGGACAAGTCTTCGACCCGACTGGCGGCCGCTTCCGCGCGAATCATCCGCATCTCCTGGACATCCGGAACCCCCACGCACCCCGCCAGCATCGCCAGCGCCAGGACCGCCCCTCCTGCCCGCCGGATCTCATTTCTCGTCAAGTTCATCTGTTTGCCAGTCGTTGCGTCTTGCCATCAGGTTACATCACCGGGGTCAGCATCGCCGGATTTTTCAGGTCTTCCTCGAACAGGCGGCTCAGTTCGCGCCAGACCGGCCCCGGCTTGCCGTCCCCCACCGGCCGCCCGGCAAACACCGTCACCGCCGTCACATGCGGACTGGTGCCGAACACCAGCATTTCCGCCGCCTGTTCCAGTTCGGAACGCGGCACATCCGCCTGTTCAACGCCCGCGAGCACGCCTGCCGGTACGAGTTTCTCCCGCGCCAGCTCCAGCACCCGCAGCATGGTGGTCCCCAGCAGGATGTGATCCGGCCGCGGCACCTGCAATACACGGGCGGCCGTCACGATGCCGAAATTTTCCGTGGGCAGTTCGGTCATGTGCCCGTCCTTGTCGAACCCCAGCATGAAATCCACGCCGGCATCCACCGCCTGCTTTTTCATCAAGACATTGGGCAGATAGTTCACGCTCTTGACCTGCGCAAACATGCCCTCCTTGTTCGGCACGGCGCTCATCCCCACCCGGGCGCCCTCCGGATGCGCCTGCATGAACGGCGGCGGCAGCCGGATCGCCAGCACCATCAGCAGCGGCACCGGACACTCGTAGGGATTCGCCGAGTGCCCGCCGGGGCCGCGCGACACGAAAACGCGGATCAACGCATCCCGCTGCCCCCCCGCCTGCAGCACCTCTCCGATGATCCGCCGGATGTCCTCGCGGCTCCAGGGCATCTCCAGCGCAATCGCCTTCGCGCCGTTCTCCAGCCGCGCCAGGTGCGCTTCCAGATTATACACCGCCCCGTCCACGCACTTGAACGTCTCGAACAGTCCGTCGCCCCGGTGCACCATGTGATCGTCCAGCGGCACCACCATCAGGTTCGGCTCCGTCGTGATGCCGCCCCACCAGCTCGAATACATCGCATAATAGTTCGCGTGATATGCCGGCTTGTGCCCCCGGCAGAACGCCGCAAAATCCTCCAAACCAAAATTTCTGCTCATGGGCTGCGACCCTGGGCCCCGATGGAACTGGTGCCCCGGTTCTTTCCTGCTTTCCTGTATTTCCTGTTTTCCGGCTGAGTTCGTTCGTCTACTTCCGCTTGTGCGCGGGGGGAATCCCGAGCTGTTCGCGATACTTGGCCACGGTCCGCCGCGCCAGGGGCACCCCCTGCGCTTTCAATTTGTCCGCGATGACCTGATCCGACAGCGGCTTGCGGATGTCCTCATGGGCAATCAGCTTTGCCACGGCCTCCTTGGCCGCTGCCGTCGAAATGCTGCCGCCGTCCGCCGTTGGCAATCCTGCCGTGAAGAAAAAACGCAGCTCGAACACGCCCTGCGGCGTGCGTACGTATTTTCCGGAAACCGCCCGTCCGACAGTTGTCTCATGCACGCCCAGCCGTTCCGCCAGCGTACTCATGGTCATCGGCTTCAGCCGCGAGATCCCGTGCTCGAAAAACTCCGCCTGTGTTTCGGCAATCGCTGCGGCGATTTTCCGGATGGTCTCCCGCCGCTGGTGCAGGCTGTCCAGCACGAACCGGCCCGAGCGCACCATGTCGGCCAGGTACTTGCGGGCTTCCTCCGCCGTTTCCGGATCCTCCAGCATCGCCTCGTATTCCGCACTGATCCGCAGCCGCGGCAGGGCGTCCCGCCGCATGTCCGCCACGAAAGCCCCCTCGGCCGTCCGGCGGATTTCCACTTCCGGAGTCACATAGACCGCCGGGGGCGCGGAAAACTTCGCCCCCGGCTTCGGATCCAGCAGCGAAATCCGCTTCAGGGCCTCCGCCGTTTCGGCCTCGGTCAGCCCCGCTGCTTTCGCCAGTTCCGGTACCCGGTCTTGCCCCAGGGCTTCCAGATGCCCCTGCACCAGCCGAACCGCCGGCGCATCCGGCCCAGCCCCGGACCGGCGCAGTTGAATCAGCAGGCATTCCTTCAGGTCCCGCGCCGCCACCCCCGGCGGATCGAATTCCTGCACCACTGCCAGGGCCTCCTTCACCGCGGGCTCCGGCACCCCCGCCTCGCGCACGATCTCCGCCACATCCGCCGCCAGCCAGCCGTTCTCGTCCACGTTGCCGATGATGAACTCCCCGGCCTTTTTCGCCGCCTCCCCCAGACCCGATTCATTCAACTGCTCCTCCAGATGCGCATGCAGCGAGGGCGGCGCCGTGATGGAATCCAGGAAGTACTTGCGCTTCTCCTCCGCCTCCGCCGTGGGCGGCGGCAGTCCCGGCGCCGCCTCCAGCGGCCGTGGTTCGAGCATTTTTTCCAGCGCGTCGATTTCCCGGCCGAAGTCATCCGGCTCGAAATCGTTCTCCTGGTCCACGTCATCGAAAGCCGCCGCCGTCAGCGGTTCCGCCATCGGCAGCGTCGCTTCCCCTTCTCCCTGCTTCTCTTCCAGAACCGGATTTCGTTCCAATTCCGTCCGTATCAGTTCGCGCAATTCCGGCCACGGCGCTTGTAGGAAACGCAACGCCTGGATCATGCGCGGAGCCAGTTTCATCTCCTGACGCATCTGCTGGTTCTGGAACAGGCCTTGTTTCATTCCAGCCTTTTCTACACCATTTTATTCCCCCTGCCCAGCTTACTGCATCCTCCACCCCGGCCCCCTCGTTTTCGCCTCGGCCGAAATGACCGGACTTAATTAACTATGAAGAGATCATATCCAGAAAATTTCCACTGATTATTTTTTTGTTAAACTCGAAATGAATGCATAGTTAATTAACTATGGTTATTTCATTTGGGCACCAGATCCTGCCCTGTCCTGGAATTCAAGCCCCCTGCCGTCGACCCGAAGCCAAAACCGCATCCACCCGTTTGAGGAGGGTCGCCGCGTCCACCCGCTCCTCCAGGGTGCGCGCCAGCACCCCGAATCCACGAAATCCGCGCAGGTATCGTACGAGGTGCGGCCGCAGCACCAGGCACGCCGTCAATTCCGCCCCGAGTTTCAACTCCCGTTTCCCGCGCCGGGCCATCAGTTCCAATTCACGCCGCAGATGTTCATGGATTGCCGCTCGAACTTCAGCGATTTCAGGCCGGCGGGGTTCGCGTTCCGCCGCCAGGTTCCGGATGTCCCGAAACAGCCACGGATTGCCTAACGCGACGCGGCCAATCATCACGCCCCCCACCCCGGTCTCCCGCACCATCCGGAAGACATCCGCCGCCACTTTTACCCCGCCGTTGCCGATCACCGGAATCCGGCGCGCACGCTGCACCTCGGCGATCAGGTTCCAGTCCGACGGCCCCGCATGCCGGACGCTGGCCACCCGCCCATGTACGAAAATCGCCTCCGCACCCGCCTCCTCCACCCCCGCCGTCGTTTCCAGCACATTGACCGAATCCGCATCCCACCCGATGCGGGTCTTGACCGTCACCGGCAGCGTCCCGGCGACCGCCGCCTTCACCTGCCGGGTAATCTCCGCCATTTTCGCCGGATCGCGCATCAGCCCCGCCCCGTCACCCCGGTTGCGAATCTTTGGCATCGGGCAGCCAGCGTTGATATCCAGGAAGTCAAACCGCTTCAGGTCCGCGACCATGGCGGCCGCCTCGGCCATCACGCCGGGGTCGGAACCATAGATTTGCGCACCGATGGGTTGTTCGTCCTCCCACGTGTCCAGAAAGTGTTCGGTACGCAGATGGTGCCGGATCAGCCCGTGTGCACTCACCATCTCGGTCACCACCGCCCCGCAGCCCTGTTCAAGGCACAGCGACCGGAACGCCCCGTCGGTATATCCCGCCATGGGCGCAAGAAACACCGGCCAATCCACACGGAGCGACCCGATGTTCAGCGGTTGGAACACGAATCCAGACATGCCCCGCATCCTACGGCAGTTTTCCACGCAATGGAAAAACTATTCGGGAGTTGCCGCCGGACCCATCCTCGTGGGGGGAGACGCATTTCGGCTTTTTCCCCCTTGACCCATTTGACGGGCATGCGATAGCCTGACGCCACCGCTACCGGACACGGTGCTAAGGAGCGAACGAATGGGCATACAGCAAACCGTGGGAACTGACCGAGCCAGGCAGGTTACCCCTAGGCGGTCCAGGACGGCGGGCGACCGGCCCTAGGAGCCCCAAGCCCACAGCTTGACACATATCACGGCCCCCCACCTAGCCATGCTATGCGTCAATTCCTGCACTTATCTCGCTGCTGCGCAATGACTATATTGAAGGAATCAAAGGAATACACCTGCGTCGACCCCTGCTATGGCTGACGCATAATACTATGTTCAGCCATAAAATATGAAAACATTACTGATCACCTGCGTGAAAGTATTGCTAATTACCGTAAATCTCGTCGCCGCGATATATGCCATGGCATTAATGCGCCCCATTTACAGGATCCCGATAATTACGGCATTCGGCCTTTACGATGGGTTACAGGAAAACCAGTTGATTGACACAAACAGGTTTAAAACCGTGTTTCCTGGCGAGACGCTGACGGGTGATTCCCGCTATGAAGTTCCGCTGCGACTCATCCGCGATAAGATACATCCATGGAAACACCAGTATATAATTGCCAGCATATTCGCATTTAATGCCTTGGCAATTGGGCTCTACTTACCAAGAAAACATCGGGCCGAACAAAGTAGGGATTAGTAGCGTGCGAAGCCACGCTGCAATCCCGGGTTGAACAAGCCCGGCGGGGGCGCATGTATTTTGCTCTTGGGGCGGGAGCCCGGAGCGGGCGGTCAGGATGGCCGGAGGGAGGAGGCGGGGGCGGAGCGGATGCGCGAGGCATCGCGATCGGGGCGGACTGGGACGTTTGGCGCATGCTGGGGGCGAGGCGTCGGTGCGAATGCCGGCGGATTTCCGCCATCG
>JAAZBB010000005.1 GCA_012514035.1 Lentisphaerota bacterium
CCGCCGCTGCCGCGCCGGAAGCGGCGGAGTCCGTCGCCGCGGCTTTCGGCTTCTCGCGGCCCATGGCCCGCGCGCTGGTGGCGCGCGGCCTGACCGACCGGGCGGACATCGAGAAGTTCCTGCAGCCGCGGCTGGCGGACCTGACGGACCCATTCGTGCTGCCGGGCATGGCGCCGGCCGTGGAGATCATCCTCCAGCACATCGAGCAGGGCAGCGCCATCCTTGTCTACGGCGACTACGACGTGGACGGGGTGACGGCCACCGCGCTGATGATCCAGGTGCTGAGCGAACTGGGCGCGGTCGCATCGCCCTTCCTTCCGCACCGCATCGAGGATGGCTACGGCCTGAATGTGGAAACCCTGCACCGCTGCGTGGAGGCCTATCGCCCCAACCTCATCATCACCGTGGACTGCGGCACCAGCTCCGTGGAGGCCGTCAAGGAAGCCGCGCGCCTCGGCATCGACGTGGTCGTGACCGATCACCACGAACCCGCGGCGGAAGGTGTCGCCGGAGCCTGCGCCATCGTGAACCCCAAGCTCGGGAACTGCCCCGAGGAGATCCGGATGCTCGCGGGCGTCGGCGTGGCCTTCAAGGTCTGCCATGGCCTCGTCAAGGCCGCCCGCCAGCGCAAGCTGGAGGCGGCCGAGAAGCTGGACCTCAAGACCTTCATGGAACTGGTGGCCGTCGGCACCGTGGCCGACATCGTCCCGCTGCTCCAGGAAAACCGCATTCTGGTGTATCACGGTCTGCATCTGCTCAACCGCACCCAGTCGGTGGGCCTGCGCACTCTGATCGAGGCCGCCGGCATCACCGGTCCGGTGGACACTTACCACATCGGCTTCATCATCGGCCCGCGCATCAACGCCGCCGGCCGCCTCGGAAACGCCGACGCCGCGCTGGAGCTGGTGTTGACGGAGCAGGAGCCGCGGGCGCGGATCCTGGCCCAGCAGCTCGACGAGGCCAGCCGCAAGCGGCAGGAGATCGAGGACAAGATTGTCAGCGAGGCCTGTGAAGATCTCGATGCCCGTTTCGAGGCCGACCGGGATTTCGGGCTCGTGGTGGCCCATGCCAACTGGCACGCGGGCGTGATCGGCATCGTGGCGTCGCGCATCGCCAGCCGCTACAACCGTCCCGTCGTGGTCATTGGTATGGACGAGGACGGAGTCGGGCGCGGTTCGTGCCGCAGTATTCCCGGCTTTGACCTGCTCAGCCACCTGCAGCAGTGTGCGCCGATGCTGCGCCGCTACGGCGGGCATGCGATGGCCGCAGGCCTCGAGGTGGACCAGGCGCGCATCGCCGAATTCTCCACGCGCTTCAACGAAGTCTGCGCGGCGACCCTGAGCCAGGCCGACCAGCGCCGCCAGTTGCAGGTGGACGCCTGGATCACCCCGGGCGACATCGGCGATCCTCTCTACCACGACCAGAACCGCCTGCGTCCCTTCGGACACGCGAATCCGCTGCCGGTGTGGGCCATGCGCAACGTCACCCCGCTGTTTCCCGCGCGGGTCATTGGCGGCAAGCATCTCAAACTGCTCTTTTCGATGGGCGGCAAGCAGCGCGAAGCCATCGGCTTCGGCATGGGCGAGCGCGATGTGCCCGCAGGGCCCCTCGACATCGCTTTCAACCTCATCCTGAACCGCTACAACGGCCAGGAATACCTGCAACTGCACCTGCAGGATTTCCGTGCTGCCCAGCCGGCCACTTGATGGCCGCTGGTCTGCACTCCCCGCCCGGGCCAATCCATCAAACGCCCTCGACTCCGATCGGGCGCCTCTCCGGTTCATGGACAACGATCAGCCAAATTTGAAGTGCGGCGGGAAGCGAGGCTCGGCGAGCGCCACGCCGCTTTTTGTTGGGGGGGGGCGAACGGTCAGCCGGAACAGCCCAAACAGCCAAAGCGGGGCCGCCTCCCGTTGGTCGTTGTCCCCGCACTCCAAAAAGACCGGCCGACGGGAGCAAAACCCCAAAGAAACCGTCGGCATGCAGGTCCTGCGGACAGCGGGCGGGCGGCTTGGTTTTGCTGTAGGCCCGGGCGGTGACCGGGCCGGCTGTTGGTCGTTGGCAGGGCGTGTTGGCCCAATGCTCGGACTACGATCGCGGCCACCGATCCGGAGTTGAACCGCGAGGCGGGATGAGGTAGTTTTAAACGTTTTCGCACAGAATGGAATGCCCAATGAGCACAGTAAAGGAACATGCCCCGGGGCCGTACCCGGTGATCGACCCGCTGGAATGCAAGGCCTGCGGGCGATGCATCGCGGCCTGTCCAAAAAAGGTGCTCGCCATGGGCCGCGAGCTCAACGCGCGCGGCTATCCCTATGCGCAGTATGCCGGCGCCGGTTGCATCGGCTGCCTGAACTGCTTCTATGTCTGCCCCGAGCCCAATGCCATCGAGGTGCACATCCCAGTCAAGGAGCCGAAATAGCCATGGCGACGCAACTGGTCAAGGGCAACACCGCCGTCATCATCGGCGCCCTCTACGCGGGCTGCGACAGCTTTTTCGGCTATCCGATCACCCCCGCCAGCGAAATTCTCCACGAGGCCGCCAAGAAATTTCCGCTGGCGGGCCGGCGCATGGTGCAGGCGGAAAGCGAAGAGGCCGCCATCAACATGGTCTATGGCGCGGCCGCCACCGGCCGGCGCGCCATGACCGCCTCCTCGGGCCCGGGCATCAGCCTCAAGCAGGAGGGCATTTCCTACCTGGCCGGGGCGCAGCTCCCGGCGGTGGTGGTGGACATCATGCGGGCCGGCCCCGGCCTCGGCAACATCGGCCCGGAGCAGGGCGACTACAACCAGGTCGTGAAGGGCGGCGGCCACGGCAACTACCGCAACCTCGTACTCGCCCCCGCCAGCGTTCAGGAAATGTGCGATTTCACCATCAAGGCCTTCGAGCTCTCCCAGAAATGGCGCATGGTGGTCTTTGTGCTCGCCGACGGCGTGCTCGGGCAGATGATCGAACCACTCCGTTTTCCCGAAACCAGCGTCGCCCCGCAAACCGACACGGGCTGGGCCGTGGACGGTACCGCCGCCACCCGGCCCAATGTCGTAACCTCCATTTTTCTGGACTTCAACCAGCTCGAGGCCTTCAACGTCCAGTTGCAGGAAAAATATGCCGCCGTCGAGGCCGCCGAGCAGGATTCCGAAAGCTACCGCCTGGAAGATGCGGACATCGCCCTGGTGGCCTATGGCATCAGCGCGCGCATTGCGCAGGGCGCGGTGGATGCCGCGCGCGCCGAGGGATTCAAGGCCGGCCTGTTCCGGCCGAAGACGCTCTATCCGTTCCCCAAGGACGCCTTGAACGCCTTTGTGAACCGGGGCGGCAAGCAGTTGATCAGCGTCGAAATGAGCAACGGGCAGATGCGCGACGATCTCAAGCTGGCGATTGAATGCCGCTGTCCCGTGCATCTGGCCTGCCGTCTCGGCGGCAATCTCATCACCCAAGAGGCCGTGCTGGCCAAGATCCGCGCCGCGGCCGGGAGCTGAAGATGGAAAAAGTGATCCAGACCCGCGGACTCTACAAGACCTTTCCCCGCAAAGGCGGTTCGGCCCAGACCGCCACGCACTACTGCCCCGGCTGCGAACACGGCGTGCTGCACAAGCTGATCGGCGAGGCACTCGCCGAGCTGGACCTGCAGGACCGCGCCGTGGTCATCAGCCCCGTGGGCTGCGCCGTCTTCGCCTACTACTACTTCGACACCGGCAACATCCAGGTGCCCCACGGACGCGCCGCGGCCGTCGGCACAGGCATTTCGCGCACGAAGAACGACGCCGTGGTGGTGGCCTACCAGGGCGACGGAGACCTCGCCTCCATCGGCCTGAATGAAACCCTCCAGGCCGCGAACCGCGGCGAGAAGCTTGCCGTATTCTTCGTCAACAACACCGTCTACGGCATGACCGGCGGGCAGATGGCGCCCACCACCCTCGTCGGCGAGAAAACCGAGACCTCGCCCGCGGGCCGCGACCCGCTGCAGGCCGGCTATCCCCTGCACATGGCGGAACTGATCAACCAGCTCCAGGCGCCCGTGTTCATCGCCCGCGTGTCGTTCTCCAGCATGGCCAAGCACCGGCAGGCCCGGCAGGCCATCCGCAAGGCGCTCGAAATCCAGCGCGACGGCAAGGGCTATGCGTTTGTCGAAGTCCTGATGGCCTGCCCGACCAACCAGAAGATGAACGTCGAGGCCGCCACCCGCTTCGTCGCCGAACAGATGGAAGCCGAATTTCCCCTGGGCATCCTGCGCGACCGTTCCGCGGAAGCCCCGCCCATCGTCCGTTCGGAAAGCGACTACCGCAAGGAAACCCTCGACCATCTGCTGAATCTCGACACGGACCAGGCACCCGATGCCGTGCCTGATCCGGAGGCCCCGACGCTCAACGTGAAGATGGCCGGCTTCGGGGGGCAGGGTGTGCTGAGCCTCGGCGTGATCCTGGCCCGCGCCGCCTGCGCCGGGGGCAGGTTTGTCTCGTGGTATCCGTCGTACGGTCCCGAGCAGCGCGGCGGGACCGCCAACTGCGGCGTCGTGATCTCGGGCCTGCCCGTCGGCACCCCCGTGGTCTACGAAGCCGACGTGCTCGTGGCCATGAACCGGCCCTCGCTCGAAAAATTCATGGCGGATGTCAAGCCCGGCGGCCGGGTGTTCTACAACGCGGCCATCGGCGATTTTCCGTTGCCTGCCGGCGTGCGCGCGCTGGCGGTGCCCGCGCAGGAGCTTGCGCAGCAAGGCGGCAGTCCCAAGGCGGCCAACACCGCCATGCTCGGCGTGCTGGCCGTGCTCGGCAACCTCGGCCTGCCGGACGAAATGTATCGCCAGGCCATTGCCCGGAACTTTGCCGGCCGCGACTCCGTCATCCAGACAAACCTGGCCGTCTACGACCTCGCCCGCGACTGGGCTGCCCGCGCCCGGGCCTGATCCGGCGCGCCAAATCCGCTTTTCCACACCAGGGTCCGGCCGCCGCCGGATTTTCCACGCCGTGGAATAACACAGCAGGGGCGCCTCGGTCATGAGCCTGCCCATGGATCCGACAGGTGCCGGTGTGCTATTCGAGGATTTGGATCTGGTAGAAGCCGGTGGTAGCTGCGGGGGCGGAATCGGTGTAGACGTTGAGCGTAGGGGTGGCGGAGACGCTGGGGGCCAGGGTGACAAAGGAATTGGTGTCGCGCAGGTCCGCCCCGCGCCGCACACGGAATACCTGGCCGTCCGCGCTGTTCCAGCGGATGACAAAGCCGGCGTTGCCGGCGGGGGTGGCATCGAGGCTCAGCAGGACGGGCGGATTTTCGTAGGCGACGGTGTAGGCGAGGGTCTGGTCGTTGAAGGTGAAGATCACGGCACCGCCGTGCAGATTGGAAATGCCGATGTTGCCGGCCTGCCGGACGGCCGTGCCGCTCATGGGCAGGGAGGACGTGCGGCTGTGGCCCCAGTTGGTGTTCCAATTGCCGTGGGCGGCAAACTTGAACGCGACCTGGTCGGTCCTGGCAAACTCGTGGACGTACTGCCAGAGATGGTGGTTGGTCAGGGTCATATTGGCCGTGGTGCTCCAGCCGTTGAAGGTTCCTGCCACGGCCAGGGAGGGATAGTTGGCTTCCGGCGGATCCCACACGGTCGGATTGCTGCCGCGGAAATATTCGTCTTCGTTCGTATAGAGATCCTGGTCCGGATTGTTGTCCGGGGTGTCGCCGGCCGCCGTGCCGAAATACTCTTCTTCCCAGTCATCGGGCAGGCCGTCGCCATCCACGTCGGGATCGGCGAACCCGACGCTGTATTCCCGGGTGCGCTCGTGGAAGGTGAATCGGAAATTGCCTTTCATGGGCCGGGTGATTTTGATGTCGCTGCCCATGAAATCCGCGGTGCCGGCCAAGGGCCAGGAGGTGTGCGGCGGATTGCTGTCGCCCCAGTTGTTTGACCAGGAACCTTCGGCGGCGAACTTGAATACGATGCCCGTGCGGGTGGTCAGGTTGGTCAGCAGCGTCCAGGTGTGGTGCAGGCTGTCGTGGGGCGCCATGTTGGGGGTGTTGTTCCAGCCGTTGTGGGTGCCGGCAACGGCCATGCCGGCGTAGTCGGTCTGGGAGGCATCCGGGATTTGCGGGTCGAGGTCGAGGCGGTATTCCTCCAGGTTGGAGTATAGATCGCCATCGGGGTTTTCCAGCGCGTCGCGGCTGACCAGCGGATCCAGGCCGTGGTCG
The DNA here is from genome assembly GCA_012514035.1 of Lentisphaerota bacterium. Lineage (GTDB taxonomy): Bacteria > Verrucomicrobiota > Kiritimatiellia > CAIQIC01 > Lenti-01 > Lenti-01. Next base: position 6,176 of record JAAZBB010000005.1, read on the forward strand.
GTTTCCCAGTCATCGGGCATGCCGTCGAGGTCGGAATCGGCGGCGGCGATGGGGCGCACGGTGAAGCGCAGGCGTTGCTCGTCAAAACGGAATCGGTAGGTGCCGGCGGGGAGGTTGGTCAGGGTGAGGTTGTCGCCGAACTCGGCCAGGGGGGCGGTGACGGGCGGGATCAGGACGGGCGTGGCGAGACCACCCCAGTTGTTGCTCCAGCTCATGTTGGCGGCGAACTTGAACTGGATGGTGCCGGCCGGCAGGAGCAGGTCACGCTGCCAGAGGCCATCGTCAATGCGGGCCATGAAATCGGCGGCGGTTTTCCAGTCGTTGAAATCGCCGGCGACGGCCAGGTTTGCATGGGCTGCGGCGGGTGGATTCCACACGTGCGGATCAGTGTCGGCGCGAAATTCTTCGCGGTGGGTATAGGCGTCGCCGTCGGGATTGAGCCAGGCATCGTTCGGATCGTTGGGATCAAGGCTGCGGGCGGTTTCCCACGTATCGGGCATGCCATCGCCGTCGGAGTCGGACGCCGCCGGGGGCTGCTGCGAGAGGACCAGCACGCTCCAGGGGGCGACCGTTACGTCCCCGCGCAGGTCCGGCCAGACGAACACCGCCGTGCTGCCGCGGTTCAGGAAATCGGGACTGTAGGCGTTGCTGTCGCTGTTGAAATGGACGTGCCAGGTGTTCGCGGCAGGGAAGTCGATCCAGTAACCGGCGACTTGGTTCGGGGAAAAATTGGCGACGACGAAGACATCGTTGCCGGGCTGGCCGCGGATGCCTCGGCGCACCAGCAGCAACGTGCCGTTGTTGGTGACGCTGGCGGTCGCGATTTCGCCGGCGAGGCCGGCGGTGACGCCGTCGCGGTTGCGGCGCAGGCCGGCCAGATCGCGGTAAAGGCGGACCATGCCCGGATAATTCGTGGTCTTGGCCCAGTCCATGCCGTTGGTGGTGCTGAAAAGCTCGTTCTCGAGCATTTCCTGCCCCTGCATGATCATGGGGATGCCCGGCGCGGTGAAGGCAAGGGCCGCGCCGAGGGTGGACTTTTTGCGGGCCAGCAGGCCGAAGGGCGCACCGGGGGCGATCTCCGCCGGGAAGCGCTTGGCGCCTTCGTCTTCGTTGAGATAACCGACTTCGTCGTGCGACTCGGTGTAGACCACCCGCCGGACATCCCCGCTCCACGCCATGTGGGCGGCGACCGCCCCGAGGTCGCGCGTGGCGTCGTTGGTGATCTGACGGGTCACGTCCTCGTGAAACGTGCGGTCCCATTGGCTCTGGAAACCGAGGCCGCCGGACTCGGTGGAGGGGGTTGTGACCAGCCAATCCCCGGTCAGGTCCTCGGCAATCCGGATTTTTTCCGGAAACTCCATCGCCATCCAGTCGTTGATGTCGCGGAGCAAGGCGGCTCCATCGGCGATGGGCGTGAAGTTGGTGGTCTGGCGGATGTAGAGCGTGGCGTCCCAGCGCAGGCCGTCCACCCGGAAATCCTCCAGCCACATGCGGATGTTGTCGCGGATGTACTGGCGGACCTGCGGCCGGGAAAAATCGGGGCGGGGACCCCAGGGCGTTTCCGCCTTGGCGGGATCCTGGGCGAAGTAAATGCCGCCGCCGGAGAAGCCGCGCCAGCCATCGAATTCCCAGAGCGAATGTTGCAGGTCGTCGCCGGCACCGTAGTGATTGTGGACGGTATCGAGAATGACCGCGAGGCTGCGCGCATGGCAGGCGTCCACGAAGGCCTTGAAGGCGTCGGGGCCGCCGTAGGCGCTTTCGACGGCATAGGGATCGATGGGATTGTAGCCCCAACTGTTGTTGCCGGCGAATTCCGCCACCGGCATCAGTTGGATTGCGTTGAAGCCCAGCGCGGCCACGTGGTCGAGGCGCGCGCTGGCCTGGGTGAATGTGCCCACCTGGTTGGGGGTGGGGCGGGGATGGTTGAACGTGCCAATGTGCAGTTCGTAGAGCACCAGTTCTTCCGGGGCGGGGGGCAGGTGCTCGCGCGTGCTCCATTCGTAGGCGCCTGGATCGTGGATGATTCCCGGGGCATCGCCGGAATGAACCACCCGCCGCGCCCGCGGATCGCGGCGCACCAGGGCTTGGTTGATGGAAAATCGATACTGGTCGCCCGCCCGCGCCGCCGGGACGTCGGCCGACCAGATGCCGTTGTTCGTCGGCATTTCAAGGACCAGCGGCGTGCTGTTGCTGTTCCAGCCGTTGAAGGAGCCGAAGACCGTAACCTGCGTGGCGGTGGTGGCCCAGACACGGAACGTCACGCCGGTTCCCGCGGCATCGGCATAAGGCACCGCGCCCCAGCCCGGGCGTGTGGATTGGGCCCACGCCAAGGACCAGGCCCCACCCGCCAATAAAAGTGCAGCCCAGAACAGGAAACGTTTTACCATTGAGCCATCAAACTCCACTTTGCCAAACGGCGCAAGCCAATTGCCGCCGGAGGGGGGAGAGGGGCGCATCCCTGTTTCGCTGACAACGATCGGCCCAATTTGGAATGCGGCGGGAAGCGAGGCTCGGCGAGCGCCACGCCGCTTTATATTTTGGTGGGCAATCGAACTGGCACCCTAAACAGCTAAAGCGGGGCCGCCTCCCGTTGGTCGTTGTCCCCGCACTCCAAAAAAGCCGGCCGACGGGAGTTAGATGTTTCATGTCCGGTCGGTCAATGAACCGGAGAGGCGAGCGTTTGCCGGTTCTCTGTGCTTGCGTTTTCAGAAGGCAGAGGCGACAATCCGCCCCGTTTTTCAAAAAGAGGATGAACGATCCATGGACAAGAAAACCCCGGACGATCTGAACGAAACCCCGGTTCTGCAGCGGGAGCCCGAGGAAACCCAGCAATATGCGAAGTGGATGGCGGAATACGGCCGTCCGGCCGTGATCGGCCTGGCCGTGGCGATCGTGGTGCTGCTGGGTATTTCTGTTTGGAAGAACCAGAAAAAAGAAAAGGCGGCTGCCGCAGTCCAGGCCCTGTTCCAAGGCACCAGCCCTGAAGAGCTGCAGATGTTTGCCTCCACGGGCCCGCAAGCCCCGACAGCGCCTCTCGCCCTGGCCTCGGCCTCCGCGGAATTCTATGCCCAGAGCCGATATGAGGAAGCCCGCGAGGCCTATCAACGGTTCCTCGACCTCTATCCCACCCATATGTTTGCCGACGATGCCGCCCTGGGGCTTGCCGCCAGCCAGGAGGCGCTGGAGGAGTTTGACGCGGCGGCAGCCGCTTACGAGGCCTTTGCGGCCGCCCATTCCGGCAGTCCGCTGCACCCCCAGGCGGTGATGGGCGCCGCCCGGTGCCGCCGGCAGCTTGGCCAGTTCGATGAAGCCCGCGCTCTTTACGAAGATTTTATTGCGGCGAACCCGGAAAGTTCGTGGCTGCCGCAGGCCGAGTCCGGCCTGTTGTTCTTGAAGAAAGCCGAACGCGCCCGAGACAACCCGTCGCCCGCCGCTCCCGCGGTGGCCGAACCAGTCGCTGAAGCCGTCCCGGCCGGGACGGACATCGCCCCGGTCGTAGAGGCCTCAAGTCCGTCCATCGAGCAGGAACAGACGACAGAAGCCATCCCCGCGGAAATGGCCGAACCGGCCCCGGAGGAGGAAGGTGCCCTGGTCGCGGAGCCGGAAACCAAGCCGAAAAAGAAACGGACTTCGCGCAAGCAGAAGACGGAAGCCACGCCCGGCGCCGAGCCGAAGACCGAGGAGCCGGCCGACGAGTAGGCCATTCATCAATCCGATCAACCTGCGCCGGAATCCACTGGATTTCCGGCGTTTTCATCGGCACGCGTTCTGCCAGCACTGATCTCGCAATGGCCCCAGGCCGGAATGGACCCTTGCGCGCCCGAGAGGACCGGCTTTGGAACTGGCTCCGGCTCAAGCAGGCGGCATGCGCCGCCCATGGCCAGAATTCATCAGATTCTCCTGCATGATGGGCTGTCTTTTCCAACGGCTGCAACATGACTCCGATCCGCCCGTGTATAGTACCGGTGTGCCACGGTGAAACGACCCGATTGGAGAATCATGAGCCAGACGTATTTAATTACCTCTTCACTCCGAAGAGGTTAACAATTATGGAGTTTATAAACTCCATAATTTACATTCGGCGGGAAATCCGGGGAAACACGCTGCTTTATTCTTTTCATTTACCCCACGGAGCATGGGATATCTTTCGGATCGGTGTGGGCGTACATGTAGAACTCAGGGAGCAAGGGACATCTGCGATTGTGGGGTGTTGGGCGGGAGTGACAAGTCCGGTGTAGTCCTGCCTGAGGTGGAATCATCCGCTCTCGGAAAGCCGCCCAGATCAAGTCGACTCTCCCCGGGATTGCGGTTGGTGTGGAAGCAGCCAAGTGCGTGGAGGATATCCGGTTTCCGGCCGGGACAGGCGCGGGAGCAGCGTTCGGCGGCCGCGACGAATCGATCGGTTATTCCGGTCTTGAGCCAACTGGGGTTCAGAAAATGACATTTGTCGCGCCTGGAGGGGGCGGGAAAACGGTGGTACCAATGGGGGAGCCGTCCAAAACGAGGGGAAGGGGGCGCCGGCGGAAAAACAATCGTTGCCGGCTTTCTTTTTGTCGGACTGTCATAATACAGTCTATTACCGGCATGTATGCCTTCCGCCGGAAGCACTGCGCGCGTTGCATCGAAATTCTCCATGGATCCAACTCGACGGGCTAGCGCCACGACCTCCCAGTGGCTTTTACCATCGGCGGGGACGACTGCGCCCTGCCCATAGTCTGCGAGACCGAAAACCCTGGCCCCGTCTACGACAAGCAGGAATGCGAAACCAAGGCCTTCCACCGCCTGGAGCGCAAGATCTGCTCGCTGTATCCCCGGATCCGCTTCCATCTGCTGCTCGACGCGCGCTATGCCGGCCCCAGGCGTGATACGCCAGGGCGGATGTGCGAGGTTGAAATGCCGGGGCTGGCAGAGGTAGACTAAAACCGAACCTATGGCGTTGAAAGGTGGGTGACGGGATGAAAAGGCTTCTACGCATTTGCGCGGTGGCGGGGCTGGGGGCGGTGGACGCATTGGCCATCACCATTGGCCAGGGGCCGGTGATCGGCACGAACAAGAATCCGAACGTGACCGGCAGCGCCGTCTGGTATCAGGAGTTCCAGGACTGGTCGCAACACGACATCCGGGCGCTGGATACGAATGATGATCAATACAAATTCAACAACGAGTCCGACACGGCGCGCGACCTGATCGCGTTCTACAGCCATGACGACGGGACCAATCTTTATTTCCGCTGCGATTTTTTCGATCTGTATTTTGGCAGTGAACAAGGGGAACTCGATGTCTACGTGGCGATTGACTGTGCGGCCGGTGGTCAGGATTGGCTGCCGGACTACACGGATTCCATGACGGACCACCCCTGGGAAGTGGCGGTGGGCGTTTACAATTCCGTCAATTTCAAACTCTATGATTCTGATTGGATCGACCACCCGGCGGATTTCCTGGGCAGCTACTGGCGGTCGGACCTCGACGCAGTGGAGTTTGGCATCAAGCGTTCGCTGCTGCTGGCCCGGGGATGGGACGGGGTCCGTGCGCTGCATTTCCAGCCGTTCCTGTGCCGGGACGGCACGACCAATGGCGCCCCGGGGGAGATCAACGGCCAGGCGAGCGATCTGGTCGATGCCATCGGCTTGATCGAACGGGGTAGTTCCACTTCCAACGGCTGGCTGCGGGGCGGGGTGAGCAGCACCGCGACCACGGGCCGCGCCAAATACGCGGCGATTGCCCATGCCAACCAGTCGGTGAACACCAAGGCCAACACGCAGAAGCATATCTTCACGGACCGGGGCGATCTCGGCCTTTATCCGGGCTTCATCCGGCTGATCGATTCCGCGGAAATGCTGAACGTGCCGGTCAACCTGCACATCAGCGGGACGCTGCTGATGTCGTTCCAGTGGGCAACGCAGAATCCCGCCGAAGCAGGCTATCCGAACCGCGACGGGCCTACGTTCCTGGGACGGGTGGAGCGGTTTGTGACGACCGGGCCGGGAGCCCTGATCGGCGGGGTGCTGGCGGAGCACATCATGCCGTACTTCGAAGGCGAAGTGAACCGCCAGAGCATTGCACAGAACACGGAACTGGTTTCCAATCTGTTTGGTCTGGGCGAGGCGAACATGAAAGTCATGCACATTCCCGAGCGCGTTTTCCATTCCGACACCAACAGTCCGAACGTGTCGCCCGCCGGCCCGCTCAAGGGCAAGCCGTTCGAGGACATCGTGGCGTCGGGCTTCGAGGCCGCCTATCTCGACGAGGTGACGCACCTGCACTGGTGGTTTTATCCCGGTGAAACCAACAATCCGGGTTGGGACGACTACAACTACGGTCGCTGGGCGGGCGGGCAGGGCAATGACGAGGAGCCCTATCACCACAAGGTCCATAAAATCAACGGAGTCTATTGCTTCATGATCAATGATCGTGAAGATCAGGAGAAGTTCGGCAATAACGACGGCGGGATGCATCTCGGCACGCGCTATACCCTGCTGCAGAAGGCGCTGCACCCGGATTCGACGCAACTGACTTTGGTTTTCGACGACTGGGAGGCGTTTGCCGGCAACTCCTTTGCCTCGCCGGATCCCAACAACAATGCGGACCAATGGGACCGCACGGTGCGCTGGGCGGCGAACCATCCCTGGATCGAACTCGTCAATCTCAAAACGGTCCTGGACTGGGCCAAAGCCGATCCGGCTTGGGTGGTGGACCATGGGTTTGTTTATGACCAGTCGCTGCAGACATACGAATGGCTCAAGCGGGCCAGCGAGCACTCCTACGACAACTGGTACTATGGCAGCGGGCTCGAGGAGAGCTTCTTCGCCCGGAAGCCCAAGGTGCACGATGACTGGACGCCGGCGGGCATGAAACCGTACGGGGACATGAACACGACCAACACGCTGCTGCGCGATACCTGGGACAAGATCCGGCAGATCGCCAGCCCCAATCTGCGCAAGCTGGCCGAGTGGTCGTACAGCGCGATGATCTATGAGACGGCGTGGCACGACGAGGATGCCAACCCGGACCAGTACAAGTCGCGCAACTACCAGGTGACCTTCAACCGCCCGCCGGATTCCTACGAGGACACCACCTACGATCCTGTGTCCGGTTGGGCGGCGCAACTGCACGGACACGTGCGCGATCTAGGCGTGCTGAAGGCGGCGGATGACTGGGTACGGAACGTCTGGAGCGGGGTTCAGGGCAAGCCCACCACGGTTTTTGCCGCGGATCTGGACGATGACACGCTGGACGAATTCGTGTTGTGCAATGACCGGGTGTTTCTGTGCTTCGAGGGCTGGGGCGCGCGCCTGATCAAAGCGTTCAGCTACGATTCAACCGCCCCCGGCGGCGATGCCATCGCCGTGATCGGCGCCCCCGTTGCCAATCCCCCGCGCGAATCCGAAAATGAAGGCGCCGACAACAACCGTTGTTCGGCCTTCAAGGACCGCTACTGCACCGGGCGGACCAATGATTTCATCGATATGGACTTCTTCCTGACGGTGCCGCCGGCGGCGGGCGGCGATTCCTGGACCTTTACTTCAGCGGATGGAGCGGTGGTGAAGACCGTGATCCTGCCGGCCGGTCGCGACGTGGTGTGCACGGAATACGCGCTGGCCTCCGGGGTGGGCACCTTGTACACCCGCTACGGACTCGGGCCCAACCAGGTGGACCTGATGCTCGCCGGCCCAACCCGCCTGGCCGCGCGGGCCGATGCCAGCTTCCGGGGGTTGAAAAACAACCGCGGGGGTGAAGCGTATGTGGTGGCGGGCCGCAACATGGCCTTTGTGAACGGGGCCCTGGCCGGCGCGGGCTGGGACAACCGCGACATGCCGCTGATCGAGCAGTTTGAAACCGTCAGTTCCGCGACCAACTGGTCGGTGGCCCTGGCCTTCAGCGAGGCTAGTGCCCGGGATCTGGACAACGACGGACTCAGCAACACCAATGAATTTGCCCTGGGCACCGACCACGAGAAGTGGGATACCGATGGCGACGGCATCCCCGACGGATATGAAGTGGCCAATTTCCTCAACCCCCTCGTGCCGGATGCGGGGCTGGACAAGGATGAAGACACGGTGCCCAATTATGCCGAATACGTTGCCAATACGCTGGCCAACAATCCCACCTCCTTCTTCCACGTGGCCCGCATCGATGCCGCCACGTCCTCCAACCTCCTGGTGCATACCGTGGCGGCCGGGCGTTTCTACACCGTGGTGTTCGCGGACAGCCTGACGCCGGAAGGCGGCTGGGACTGGCAGCCGTTCCTGAATTCGGCGCAGGGCACCTGGCTGGAAACCGACCCCGAGGCCACAACGCATACCTTTGTGGATGATTTCGGTCCCGCCACCAGCGGCGGGCGGCCCGTCAATTCCAACGGCCTGCGGGTCTATGCCGTCCGGGTGGAGGTGCCCAACTGACCCTCTCCGGCCCGGAAAAGGGGGCCCCGGCCGGAACGCCCGGCCGCCCCCATGCCGCTGGGGTGCATTGCGGACGTGGCGGGACGGGAATTGACCTTGCCGCGGCTTGACGGCCGGCGGCGGCGGGAATACACTGCCGGCATATTCTCGATGGAACAGACCAGGAGAAGCGGCAAAATGAACATCACAAGCATGTCAACCAGGTTGAAACCCCTGTGGCGCGGCCTTTTCGCAGCCGTCTTGCTGGCGGGACTGGCCGGTTGCATCGGGGATGACGACGACGAGGTCTATGATCTGAGTTTCGAGAATCTCTCCTCGCACACCGTCACGGTCGTTTCACTCAACAGCGAATGGGGCGGCTTCACCCTGGCGCCGGGCGAATCCATCACCTTGCGGGACATTCAGAACATCGATTATTACTACGTGCCCAGCAGCCGGGTTCAGGAGGGCAGCGACTCGACCGAGCGCGAGGTTGTGTTTGTCAACGCCCCTCCCAGCGGGTTATAGGCGCCGGCGGTTGCCGTTTCGATTCCATCCCCCATCCGGTCGGGCTCCCAATGGCCGGTTCCCCGGGGGACATGGGCCGTTCCGGCGGGAATGAAACAGCGATATCAAGGCGGTGGCGGTCTGGATCCGCCGCGCCCCCCGGTGAACCTCGGGATGGAATTCCAGGAAGGCGCAACAGCATGAAAATCGGATTGGGTTCGGATCACGGCGGATTTGAGATGAAGCAGAGGATCAAGGATCTTCTGGCGAAACGCGGTGGCGTGGAAACCACGGACTATGGGACCTACAGCGCGGAATCGGCGGATTATCCCGATTTCGCGATCGAGGTGGCGCGGCGGGTGTCGGAAGGTTCGCTGGACCAAGGCATCCTGATCTGCACCACGGGCGTGGGCATGGGGATGACGGCCAACAAGTTTCCGCGGGTCCGGGCCGCCCAGGTCTTCAGCGTGCGGATGGCCCGCCTGGCGCGGGAGCACAACAACGCCAACGTCATGGCGCTGGGCGCCGCGGTGACCCCGCTGGAGGAGCTGCCGGCGATTCTCGATGCCTGGTTCAATGCGGAATTCGAACCCGGCAGCCGCCATGACCGCCGGGTGCAGAAGGTCAATGCCTGCGCGCTGCGGGTGACGGAGCCGGAAGCCATCCATGAGAAGGATACCGATGTCTATGCGGCAATTCAGGGGGAGGTGCGGCGGCAACGGCGGAACATCGAACTGATCGCCTCGGAGAACTACGCCAGCCGGGCGGTGCGCGAAGCACAAGGGTCCGTGATGACGAACAAGTACGCGGAAGGATATCCCGGCAAGCGCTACTACAACGGCTGCGAATTCGTGGACGAAGTGGAGCGGCTGGCGATTGAGCGGGCAAAACAGCTGTTCGGGGCGGAGCACGCGAATGTCCAGCCCCACAGCGGCAGCAGCGCAAACATGGCGGTCTATTTTGCTGTTCTGCAGCCGGGCGACACGATGCTGGCAATGAGCCTGGCGCACGGCGGACACCTGACCCACGGGCACAAGGTCAATTTTTCCGGGCGTTTTTTCAATGTGGTGCCGTACGGGGTGAACCCGGAGACGGAGCGGATCGACTACGACGCGGTGGAGCGGCTGGCGGCCGAGCACAAGCCGAAGCTGTTGTGCGCGGGCGCCAGCGCGTATTCGCGGATCATCGATTTCAAGCGGTTACGGGCCATTGCCGACTCGTCCGGGGCGTATTTGATGGTGGACATGGCGCACATCGCGGGGCTGGTGGCGGCGGGGTTCCATCCGAGCCCGGTGCCCCTGGCCGACTTCGTGACGACCACGACGCACAAGACCCTGCGCGGTCCGCGGGGCGGAATGATCCTGTGCAAGGCGGCCTTTGCAACCGAGATCGACCGGCAGGTCTTTCCAGGCATCCAGGGCGGGCCGTTGATGCATGTGATCGCGGGCAAGGCGGTCTGTTTTCTCGAAGCTCTGCAGCCGTCGTTCAAGGAATACGCGCGACAGGTGGTGGCCAACGCGCAAACCCTGGCCGCCGAACTGGAAAAGACCGGGGTGCGCATCGTGTCGGGCGGGACGGACAACCATCTCATGCTGGCCGACCTGACCCCGCTGGACGTGACCGGGAAGGATGCGGCTACCGCCCTTGACCACGCCGCCATCACCGTCAACAAAAATTCGATACCCTTCGACCGTCGCAATCCCGTCGTGACCTCGGGCATTCGCCTCGGCACGCCGGCCGTCACCACCCGCGGCATGAAGGAGCGGGAAATGCAGCAGATCGCGGCCTGGATCGGCCGGATTGTGACCGACCCGGCCAGCGAGAAATTGCAGCAGCGCATCCGGGACGAAGTGCTGGCCTTGACGGAAAAGTTCCCCGTGCCCTGAGCCCCGCCCACCCTTGTGACGGCTTGGAAACGGGATCCGCGCCGCAGAATACCGAACCCGATTGACTCCCATGCCGCAGGGGTTTTGTCCATTTTGGGCAAATCATCCACCATCCCTTCGCCGGCGCCAGGCCTTCATGCAGGCCATGTTTAATTAAACATAGCCATTGTTGCATGGGAAACAGACGGTTTTTCTGAGATATCACGATGATTATGTCGGCTAGCGGATGGCTATAGTTAATTAAACATATTCATCTGTCGGGGAAGAGGCCGTTCGCAAGAGATGATGAGGACGGCAATGGGGGGGGCAGATGGTGAGTGCAGAGGGGGGGCTATGCCTGGCCCCGGTTGATGCGTTCGGCGAGGTCGAGGACTGCGGACGGGGTCATGACGGGCGGATCGAAGCAGCGGTTGTTGATGAAGCGAATGGCGTCGTTGATGCGGAACACCCGGTCGCGGCCGTTGGCGATGTTCAACTCCACCGCGGGATGGGTGAAGACCGCCAGGGCGTGGATGCGGTCCTCGGGGACCTGCGTGGCCAGCAGAGTGATGAACATGCGCCGCTGGCGTTCGCATTGCTGGACCGGATTCTTGACGGTCCGGACTTCGCCAGTGGATTTGCGATTGGACCATTGGGCGTCGCGCACATCGCCGGACAGCTGCCCGGCCCAGAACTTCGATTCGATGACATAGATGCCGGCGGGGGCGATGACGAGATGGTCGATCTGGGTGCGCTCGTGGGCGACACGCAATTCGAGGTCGTTGAGGATGACATGGTCGTCGGCCAGCCGTTCGGCGAGGAGGTTGGCCATTTTATGTTCGCCGCGGCGGCCGCCCTCCAGATGGCGGCGTTCCATGGCGATCTCGCGGAGGTGGACCTCATAGCCCGCAGCGAGGACCAGTGCAAAGGCGCCTGCGAGGGCGCCTGCGGGGCGGTGCTGCCGGAAGGAAACGGCGGTACCCCACATCATGACGACAGCGGCGGCGCTCCAGGCCACCCACCGGGTCACCTGGCGGAGGGACAATTCACGGTCAATGGCGTTTTGCCTGCGGAGCAGACTGTTTTCGCGGCGGAGGATTCTGGCCATGAGGGGCGGGGTGGGATCAGCCTTTCGCCTGCTGTTCGTTCAGGGTCAGGGCCAGTTTCTCGACTTCGGCGACGGAGAGGACAGGCGTTTCAAAACAGAAGTCGTTGATGAAGGTCACGGCCTGTTCGGGGGTGAGCACCCGGCGTGCGGCGTTGGTTACGTGGATGTCGGCCTGCGGGTTGGCCAAAATGACGAGCGGGAAGACGCGCTCCCAGATCAGATTGGTGCCCTTGAGCCAGTTGCAGAGGATGCGGCGCTCGCGCAGGGTTCGGCCGACGGGGTTGCGTGCCGGGCGGGTTTTGCCGTCCGGGGCGCAGATCTGCCAGGTATGGGCCTGCCGGCCGGTATCGCCTGTAATCCGGCCTTCCCAGTTAAGGGTGTTGATCACGAACATGCCGGAAGGCGCGACGACGAGGTGGTCGATCCAGCACTTTTCCCGGCCGGCCTTCAGGCGGACATCGTTGAGAATGAAGTGATCGCCGGCCAATTTTTCATCGAGCAGGCGGGCGACCTGCTCCTTGGCGGCGCGCATTTGAGCGGTTTCGGCCTGTTCCGCAACCTGTTCACGCCGGCGGAATTCGTGGCCGATGGCCAGAAAGACGAGGACCCCGCCGATGACCAGCAGGAACGAGCCCGCGGGCTGGCCGGCGGACTTGAGCAGGAGGGCGGCCGCCAGTAAAAGGGCGGCAGCGGTCCATTCGACGATGCGCATGCGCTTGAGAAGGAGCAAATCGCGCGCGATGGCGTTTTGGCGCTGCAGGAGGTTTCGTTCGTTGGTGAGGATTCTAGCCATGGGAACTCCGGGAATTGCAGGCGGGGCGGCTACGGGGTTTCCGGGGCGGTGGCGGGCGGTGCCGAGGCGGGGGCGACCGTGGCCGGATCGGTCGTCACCTCCCCCATGGCAACGGTTCGGCGGCGTTCGGTGATACGGACGTTGACGGCCTGGCCCGGGGTCGTGGCGCCCTTGACGAAGATGACAAAGCCGTCAATCTTGGCGAGGCCTTCCGTGTCGGGATTCCGGGTGGAAGGTTCCAGGATGGTGGTGGCGATCACGGCGCCGGGCACGAGGTGGGGCACGGCATCGCGCGCATCGGCCGTGACGGGCACGGCCGGTGGGCGGGGGGCAGCGGTCGGCGCCGGCAACCGCTCGTGGCCGGCGGGCTGGCCCGTCGGTTCGGCCATGGCCACGCGTTCGCGCCGTTCAGTGATGCGGACGTTGACCCGTTCGCCGATGGTGGTGACGCCCTTGACGAAGACGACCAGGCCCTTGATCCGGGCGACGCCTTCGGTGTCGGGATTCCGGGAGGAGGCTTCGGTGATGACGACATCCATTTCGGCTCCGGCAACGACGTGGGCGGTGGCATCGCCGGCAGGCGGCACATAGGAGCCCCGGGGGACGCGCTCGTGGCGCGCCTCGGCTTCCGGCAGCGGTCCGGTGCCCGGCGGATTGCCCGTCACTTCGGCGAAGGCCATGCGTTCGCGGCGTTCGGTGATGCGGACATTGACCCGTTCGCCGATAGTGGTGGCGCCTTCGACGAACACCACCAGGCCCTTGATCCGGGCGACGCCTTCGGTGTCGGGATTCTTGGAGGAGGCTTCGGTGATGACGACATCCATTTCGGCTCCGGCGACCACATGGGCCGCGGGGTCGCTGGGTTGGGGCGTGAAGGCGCGGCGGATGATTTCCCCGGCGGGCAGCGGTCCCGTGCCGGCGGGCTGGCCCGTAGGTTCGGCAAAAGCCACGCGTTCGCGACGTTCGGTGATGCGGATATTGACCCGTTCGCCGATGGTGGTGGCGCCATAGACGAAGACGACCAGGCCGCTGATCCGGGCGACGCCTTCGGTGTCGGGATTCCGGGAGGAGGCTTCGGTGATGACGACATCCATTTCGGCGCCAGCGACGACGTGGGCGGTGACATCACCGGGGCGGGGAGCATAGGGCGTGCGCGGCGCCTTCGGCGGCAGATCCACCTCGGACAACACCGCGACGAGCAGGCCATCGGCAACTCGTTCCCGTACACGGGTAATATCGATGATGGCGGTCTGGCCCGGGCGGGTGCCGGGGATGAACGTGACGAGGCCGCCGATCTTGGCAATGCCGGAGGTGCGGTCTTCGCTTTCATCGTCAATGAACACCTTGTAGCGGTACCCCAGGCGGGGCACGAGGCCGGGGGCGCGTCCGGTCGCATCGATGACATCGCCGGTATTGATGGCGGCGGCAGCTTCCTCGCCGGTCACAATGACCGCGACATCGGCGCGGTCCGTCGGCCGGCGGACCAGCAGGGCGATGGCCACTGCCAAGATGATGCCCAGAACGGGCAAAAGGATCAGGACAATGGTGCGCAGGGCACCGGAGGAGGAGGGGGCAGGGTCGGAATGGCTCATGGGTGCGGCTCCTGAATGTGAAACAATAAATCAAGATAGGCTTCGGCTGGTTGTTCGGCAAGGAAAGAAAGGCTGGCGCCGGCATCGCCGGCGGGGTGGAAATCCATTGCGCCGCGGGCGGGGGGCGGGGTATCCTGCCGCCATCATGAAACCCCGCAAATCCCTTGTGATCCGGAACACGCGCGAGACGCAGATCCGGGTGGAACTGAATATCGATGGCGCCGGCCGGTATGAAATCGACACCGGCCTGCCGTTTTTCAATCACATGCTGGAACTGATTGCCAAGCATGCGTTGTTCGACCTGCGGCTGACGGCGGCCGGCGACCTGGCCGTGGATCACCACCACACGGTAGAGGATGTCGGCCTGGCGTTGGGGGAAGCCTTGAACCAGGCCCTGGGCGACCGTCGGGGAATTGAACGTTATGGATTCAGCCTCATGCCGATGGACGATGCGTTCAGCCGCGTGGCCGTCGATCTGGGCGGCCGACCGTACCTCGTGCGACAGATGGCCAACCGCAAGAAGAAGATTCTCGATTTCGACCTGGATCTGCTGGGTGAATTCCTGCGGGCGTTCGTGACCCAGGCGCGGATGAACCTGCACGTTGCGCAGTTGTATGGGGCGGATGCGCACCATGCGCACGAGTCCGTGTTCAAGGGTCTGGCGCGGGCGCTGCGGGCCGCATGCCGGCGGGATCCGCGGGTGAAGGGCGTGCCGTCGAGCAAGGGCGTGCTGTGAGGCGGCGCCGGCGGGCGGAGCCTTAGATGGATCGGAGCGCATGATCGGAGTGATTGATTACGGGATGGGCAATCTCGGCAGCGTGTCCAACGCCCTGGCTTTTCTGGGCGCGCCGGCCCGCGTGCTGCGTGGTCCCGTGGAAATGGCGGATTGCCGGGCGCTGATCCTGCCGGGCGTGGGGGCGTTCGGGGATTGCATGGCCAACCTGGAACGGCATGGCTACGTGGCGCCCTTGCGCGACTGGCTGGCGGCGGACCGGCCGCTGCTGGGCATCTGCCTGGGATTGCAGGTGCTGTGCGAATCCAGTGCGGAATCGCCCGGGGTTGGCGGTTTCGGTGTTGTGCCCGCGCCGGTCGTCCGGTTCGTCCCGACGCCGGACTGCAAGGTGCCGCAGATTGGCTGGAACCGGGTGCGTCGGGTGCCGGGGCCGGAGTGTCCGCTGTTCCGGGGCATTCCCGACGGCTCCTACTTCTATTTCGTGCATTCCTATTATCTGCCCGGCGTGCCCGGATGGGATGCGGGGCGCACCACCCACGGGGTGGAATACACGTCGGCGGTGTGTCGCGGGCGGACGGCGGCCGTGCAGTTTCATCCGGAGAAAAGCCAGGAGGCGGGCCTGCGCCTGCTGCGGAACTTCGTGGCATGGAGCGGGGAGTAGGGCCATGGGCGAATTCACGATTCTGCCGGCGGTGGACCTCAAGGGGGGGCAGTGCGTCCGCCTGCGCCAGGGACGCGCGGACCGGACCACGGTCTACGGCAATGACCCGGTGGCTCAGGCGCGTGACTGGGTCCGGCAGGGCGCACCCTGGCTGCACGTCGTGGATCTCGACGGCGCCTTCCAGGGTGCTCCCGCTCATCTGGAGGTCATCGGGGAGATGGTGCAGGCGGCGGGCATACCGGTGGAGTGCGGCGGCGGATTGCGCTCCGATGCCGACCTCGAAGCGGTGCTGGCCTGCGGAGTGAGCCGCGCCATCCTAGGCACCCGCGCGCTGGAGCGCGAGGACGAACTGGCGGCCCTGGCGGCCAAATACGGCGACCGGCTGGCCGTGGGAATCGATGCGCGCGAAGGCTTCGTGCAGGTGAAGGGCTGGACAGAGACCTCGGGCACCCGGGCCGTGGAACTGGCCCGCCGCGCCGCGGTCGCCGGGGTCAGGACCATCATCTACACCGATACCGCCACCGATGGCATGTTACGCGGGCCTAACTTCATCGGCACCGCCGAGGTGTGCGACGCTGTAGGACCCAAATGCCGGGTCATTGCCTCCGGAGGAATCACCATGGCGGACGACATCGTGCGCCTGCGGGCCCTGGAGATGGCGAACCTGGCCGGGGCCATCGTGGGCCGCGCCCTCTACGAAGGGCGCACGACCATGACTGAACTGCTGGCGGCCGCCCGGGCCTGACCGAGGCGGATCGCCGGCCGGAATGGGGGCGGGTGTGTTTCGGACTTGCGGGTGCCGCGCCGATCGGGCTCGGGCCGGTGGATGCCGTGGCCGGTCCTTTGAGACCGGGACAACCAGGGCCGCCCTAGCCCAAGAACGGCGAGGCGTATGCATACTGGCCGGGCGCATCTGCGATTAGGTGCATTTTGGGGTTCAGGTTCGGGCCGGGTGGGTCACGAGATGGGCGCCCCGGGCGCCGTAGCGGATCCGGGAAGCCTGGATGGAAAGGTCGAGCAACCGGTCCACGAGGGAGTTGAACCGGTGGTAGGCGGCGATTTCGCGGCGGACCGCCGGAAGGTTTTCGGGGCGGACGTATTCGGAACGGCTTCGTCCCTTGCGGGTGTAGCTGATCTGATAGAACGCGCCCTTCTTTTCGGCCGGGTGCCGGTATTGGACGCCGAGGGTGC
Organism: Lentisphaerota bacterium; assembly: GCA_012514035.1. Classification (GTDB taxonomy): domain Bacteria; phylum Verrucomicrobiota; class Kiritimatiellia; order CAIQIC01; family Lenti-01; genus Lenti-01. The sequence continues at coordinate 23,004 of JAAZBB010000005.1, forward strand.
CGGGGCGCATGTTCCCGACGTTGGCCAAGCGGCGCTGCAGCCGGCGGATGCGGGTTTCGATGGTGTTCAAGGTTGGGCTTGGCATGGGATCTCCTTTGCGGTCATATATAGCATCATAGTGCTACTATATCAACAGGCCCGGCTGGCCTGCGTCGTCATGGACGGCGGCGTCTGGCTCTGGAATATCTTCGCCGACCGCTTCCAGATCCGCGCCATTGGCCATCTGGACTTCTATCACGCCAGCCAGCTCCTGCATGCCCTCGCCGCCGAACTGTTCCCGGGGAACCCCTCCGTCGCCCACCGGTGGTGCGCGGACCGGTTGGCCCACCCGCCCAGGCCCGGCGAGTCCACCCGCCACGCCATCCGGAGCGCGCCCAACTACTTCGAAAACCACCGCGACCACCTCGACTATGCCCGCGCGGCCAAACTTGGTCTGCCCATCGGCAGCGGCTCGATGGAATCCCAATGCTCCCAGTTCCAGAACCGCTTCAAGCGCCGAGGACAGTTCTGGATGAAAAGGGGCTTCGCCGGCCTCCTGGAGTTGTCTGTCCGCCATCAAAACGGAGAACTTGCCCCCCCCTTGGGCCGCCTGAGTCCACCTCATCGCAGATGCGCCCGCGGAGGCGGGCGTTGACAGGGCGGCGGCGGGGTGAAATAGTTTCCGCTGCATTGGGAGGCGAACACGATGAGTAGAACGAGGCTTGGATGGCTTGGCCTGGCGGCGCTGCTGGCGCTGGGGGCCGGCTGTTTCCGCAACACCATATCGGAAATCGAACTGGATATTCCCGCGCTGGAATCCCGGGCGTGTGCCGATCTGGTGCAGAACGCCGTGGCCCGCCTCGGCGAAGGGACCATCCGCGACATCCGCCTGGATGCGGCAGCGGGGAAGATGTGGGTGAAGTATGACAATGTGCGTCTCGGACGACGCAACATCGAAGTGGCCATCCGGAATGCCGGCTTTGCGGTGAATGATCTGCCCGCCAACGAAGAGGCTCGCGCCAAGCTGCCGGCGGAGTGCCGCGGTGAATAAAACTCTCCGGTTCCAATGGGCGGTTCGCGCGTCCCGGCCGGCGGCGCGCCTGGTTCTGGTGCAGGATGGCCGGCTGCTGGCCGGGCCGTCCCTGCCGGTGCCGGAGCGGCGGGCGCTGGAAGCGTGGCTGGCGGCCGCGAAATTCACCGGCGAGGTGGCGGCCACGGCCTGGCCGCCGGGCCTCCCGGTTCCGGTGTTGCTGGTCGGCATCGGAAAGACTCCGGAGTTTCACCCCGCACGCTGGCGGCGCGCCTGGGCCGCGGCCGGCCGCGCACTGGCAAACGTCCGGACGCTGAAAACGATTTCCTGCGAGTGGCCGGCGGCGGCCTCGTTCCCGCTTACCACCGCCGAACTGGCCGGACTGGCGGCGGACGGCCTGCTGCAGGGCGAATATTCGTTTGAGGCCTATAAATCGGAGCGTTCTGCGCGACGCCTGGCCATCGAATGGACCGGTGCGGCACTGGCGACCAGGGCGGTGCGCGCAGCGGTGCATCTGGCGGAGCAAACCGGCGGCATTCTGCGGGAGGTGCGCGATGTCGCCAACCGGCCCGCCAACGATCTGGCTCCCATGGCACTGGCCGCGCAGGTCCGCAAACTGGCGCGCCGGGCGGGGCTCGCCTGCCGCGTCTGGAACCAGGAGGCCTTGCGCCGGGCGCAGTGCCGGGCGTTGCTGGCCGTGGCGCAAGGCAGTCACCGGCCCCCCTGCCTGATCCGGGTGGCCTATGCGGGCCGCCGGGGCTGGCGGCCCTTCGTGGTGGTCGGCAAGGCCGTCATGTTCGATTCCGGCGGCATCAGTCTCAAACCGCCCAAGGACATGGATTGGATGAAGTACGACAAGAGCGGCGGCATGGTCGCGCTGGCGACGGTGCTGCTGGCGGCACATCGCCGGCTGCCACGGCCGGTGGTGGCCTATATCCCCGCGGTCGAAAACATGCCCGGCGGCGGCGCGACCCGCCCCGGCGACATCGTCACCGCGCGCAATGGCAAGACCGTGGAAATCCTCAATACTGACGCCGAGGGGCGCATGATCCTGGCGGATGCCCTGACCTTCGCGGCGGACGAAAAGCCCGCAGCCATCGTGGATGTGGCGACGCTGACCGGGGCGGTCATTGTGGCCTTGGGGCACGAGGCGACGGCGGTGCTGGGTAACAACGACCGCCTGATCCTCGAGCTGATGCTGGCCGGCGAGGCCACCGGCGAGCGCCTCTGGCAACTGCCCCTGTGGTCGGAATACGATGAAATGCTCAAGGGAAAATTCGCCGATCTCAAGAACATCGGCGATGGTTCGGCCGGCACGATTGCGGGCGGGGCGTTCCTGAAGCAGTTTGTGCCCGCGGACATCCCCTGGGCGCATTTGGATATTGCCGGCACGGCTTGGCGGGAAGCCGAACAGGCCCATGGCGCGCCCGGGGCCACGCTGGCCGGCGCCCGCCTGCTGGCGGAATGGGCCGCGCGTTCGCGCCCCGGCCCCTAGGGCGTCCCGCCGGCAATGCGCTTCCTGCTTGACCAGTTCATGGATCATCTCGTGCTGGAGCGCGGGCTGAGCGAGAACACACGGCTGGCCTATCATCACGATCTGTCGGAATTCCTCGCCTTCCTCGCGCGGCGCGGCCGCGGCAGCATCCAGGAGGTCCAACGGCGCGACATCGTGGACTGCCTGATGGAGGGCAAGCAGAAGGGCTTGGCGGCGCCCAGCCTCGCCCGCCGGCTGGTCGCCATCAAGGTGTTCTTCCGCCATCTCTCCCGCGAGGGATTGCTGGCCGTCAATGTCGCCGAAGCGATGGATTCGCCGCGCCTGTGGAAGATCCTGCCGCCCACGCTGACCCTCGCGGAGGTGGATCGGCTGCTGGCTGCGCCGGATGCGGCCACCGTGTCCGGTCGGCGTGACCGGGCGATTCTGGAAACTTTTTACGCCACCGGCCTGCGCGTGAGTGAACTGGCCGGCCTGACCCTGGATTCGCTGCATTTCGATGCGAATTACATCCGGTGCACGGGCAAGGGCGACAAGGAGCGGGTGGTGCCCATCGGCGGGCGGGCGGTGGCAGCGGTGCAGGCGTGGCTGGAGCAGGGCCGGCCGGCCTACGCTGCCAAGGGCGGGGGGGGCAGCCGCGCCGTGTTTCTCTCGCGCCTCGGCCGGCCGCTTGCGCGCAGCACGATCTGGCGCCAGATCCGGGCCTATGCCCGCCGCGCGGGCATCCCCAAGGAAATTTCGCCGCATACCCTGCGGCACTCCTTCGCCACGCATCTGCTGGCCAACGGCGCCTCGCTGCGCGTGATCCAGGAGATGCTCGGCCACGCCGACATCGGGACCACCCAGATCTATACCCATGTGGACGCAGGGCGCTTGCAGGCGGTCCATCAACAGTACCATCCGCGCGCATGAACCCGGGCCGGACCATGCCGTCGGAATCCTGGCCGGAGCGGGAGGAACTGGAGGCCCGGCTGGGACATGTTTTCCAGCAGCCGGAACGACTGGAGGCCGCGTTGACCCATCGGTCCTATTCCGCGGAAGCGGGCCGGCCCGACGCCTCGGAAAATCAGCGGCTGGAATTCCTGGGCGATGCCATCCTTGGCGCGATCGTCGCCGAATGGCTGGTGGCGCACCAGGCCCATTGGCGGGAAGGAACGTTGACCAAGGTGCGCAGCCGGCTGACCAATTCGGCTGCGCTGGCACGGGTCGCGCGCCAGGTGGAACTGGGAAGGTTCCTGCGCCTAGGGCGGGGGGAAGATCGCAGCGGCGGACGCCACAAAGGCGCCTTGCTGGCCGATGCGCTCGAAGCCGTGCTGGGCGCGCTCTGGCTCGATGGCGGGCTCGAACCGGTCCGCCGGTTTTTTGCGCGCTGGTTCGA
>JAAZBB010000050.1 GCA_012514035.1 Lentisphaerota bacterium
TATGGGGAAAAATGGGCGCGATGCCGAAAACATCGAAAAACAAGGCAAAAACCCCAATGTTTATGGGGAAAATAAAATGGAGCGAGCGATGGGAGTCGAACCCACGACAGCCACCTTGGCAAGGTGGCGCTCTACCACTGAGCTACGCTCGCCCGATCAGGACGTGCGGAATCTACCACACCGCCACTGCCACGCAATCTTTTTTTCAGAAAATAGGGATGTTGCGCGACACCATGTCGGCCACGATCTGCTCCATGGAATACATGCCGGGCCCCTTGTCCGCCAACCACAGGGCGCCGAAGATGGCGCCCTGCCCGAAAGCGGCCCGGTTGATGCTCTCATGCACCAGGCGAATGGTCTGGTTCGGCAGGCCGAAAACCACTTCGTGCCGGCCCACGATGCCGCCCACCCGGATCGAATTCACATGCCGGGTTTTCTCCAGCCCCAGCACCTGGGCAATCTTCAGCGCCGTGCCGGAGGTTTCGCGCTTGCCGCGGAAGTGCTCTTCGATGATTTCGACATCGGCGTGCGGGGCGATCTTCTGCAGCACCTGCGAGGCCACCAGCAGGAAATTGATGCCCAGCGTGATGTTGGGCGAGCACAGGACGGCCGCCGCCCGAGCCATGTCCTGCAGGACAGCCAGGTCTTCCGGCTCGTACTTTGAAATGGCAGTGATGATCCGCACCCCGGCCTCCGGCGCCTCCCGGTAGCTCCGGTACCCCGCCGGACTGGAAAAGTCCACCAGAATGTCCACCGGATTCTTTGCATAAAACCGCGCATTCAGGGAGTCCACGGCATGAATCGCGCCGACCTTTGATTCGCCCCCCAGCAGGCGGCTGGCGTAATGTTCTGAAAACTTGCGGGTTCGCTTGACCACCCACGCCAGCTCAAACCGGTCGTCCTGGAGGATTTCGTTGGCCACCAGTTTGCCGGTCTTGCCGAACCCGAACAGCCCGATGCGGATTTTCTTCATGCCGTCACCTTTCCGCGGCCAAGCCCCCGGCTCCGCCACCTCTCCCTTTCTGTTTCATTTTTCGCATGCGACCGCCATCCGACAAGCCTATTTTTCCCGGCTGCGCGCGAAAAACGCCCCCCCCCCCCGGCGGCCGGGCCGGATTCCAGGCTTGCTTCGCGCCGCGGAGTCGGCTTGAATCCGCATTGCGTTTCAACAACCCCGCACAGAAAGCCCCCGCGCCCATGAAAAAAGCCTCCTGCGTGCTGCTGGCCGTCCTGGCCGCCTGCGTCCTCAATGCAACCGCCGCCGAGCTCGGCCTTGGCGATCCCGCGCCGGAACTCAAGGCCTCGCAGTGGATCAAAAACGGCCCCGTGGAGGGCCTCGATCCGGCCAAGACCTACGTCGTGGAATTCTGGGCCACCTGGTGCGGCCCCTGCCGAAGCACCATTCCCCACCTGACCGAAATGGCGAAAGAATTCCCCGACGTGACCTTCATCGGCATGAATGTTTGGGAACGCGGCGCGGATCAGGCCGAAAAGGTGACGAAATTCGTGGCGGACATGGGCGCCAGGATGGACTATGCCGTGGCCATGGACACGGCCGACCAGTTCATGGCCAAAAACTGGATGGAAGCGGCCGGCCAGAACGGCATCCCCGCGGCCTTCCTGGTGCATCAGGGCCAGATCGTCTGGATCGGTCATCCCATGAGCGGGCTGAAGGAAACCCTCCAACAGGTCACGGACGGAACGTTCGACATCCAGAAAGCCAAACAGCGCAGCGCCGCCGAAGCACGGCTGGAAGCGTTCTTTCAAAAAGCCCTGGAAGGCGCCACCGACGAGGAATTGGCCGAGGAAGGCGCGGCACTCGAGGCTCTGCAAGCAGAGCTTGGCGGCCTGGCTCCCGGCGGGCGGCCCTTCGTGGCGCAAGAGGTGATTCAGCAAGCCCGCTTCACCCTCGCCATGCGCCGCTATCAGGAAGCTTTCGCAGCCGAAACCGGAGGGGAGGAATTGACCCGCCTGGAGGCCGCCGCCCGCGCTGCCGCCCCGGCAGACGTGGATTTCGACGACATCAAGGAGCGCATGACCGCCTATTTTGCCGAACGCCAGGACCAGCTCAAACTCGGCAATCTGCTGGAGCGCTATTTTGCCGCCACGGGAGATGCCGGCCATCCCGAACAGGCAGCGGAATTGGCCAAGGAACTGGAGGAACTTGATCTCCAATCCCCTGAAATCCTCAATGAGATCGCCTGGACCATCCTGACGGGCGAACAGGTCAAGCAGCGGGATATTCCGCTGGCCACGCGCCTGGCCAAAAAAGCGCTGGATGCCACCGCGGGCCAGAACGCCAACATCCTGGACACCTACGCCCGGGCCCTGTTCGACGCCGGTCTCGTCGGCGAGGCCATCGAATACCAGAAACAGGCCGTTGCCGCCGTCCCGGGCGATGACGATTTCGCGGCCACTCTCCGGCGCTACGAAGCCGCCGCCGAGGCCGCCGCCGCCCCGGCCGCCGAATAAAGCGCTTGGCCTCCCCGCCCCGTGATTCCGCAAGCGGTCATCCTGCTCGGGGGCCGGGGCACGCGATTGGCCGCACTGTTCCCCGACCGGCCCAAGGCCCTCGTGCCCGTCGCCGGCCGCCCTTTTCTTGAATGGCAGCTCGACTGGCTCAAGGAAAACAGCTTGACGCGCGTCCTGCTCGCCGCCGGCCACCAGGCCGACGTGCTCGAACGATACCTCGCCGCCAGGCCCGCCGACGGGCTGGAACTGGCCCTCTCCCGCGAGCCGGAGCCCCGCGGCACCGGCGGCGCCTTGAAATATGTCGAGCCGCAGCTCGCCACCAATCCCGTCCTCGTCCTCAACGGCGACTCGCTCGCGCCCCAGCTCGATTTTTCCACACTGTGGAAAAATTCGCCGTTTTTTTCCACACAATGGAAAAAGTTTTCTGGATTTTTCCACACAATGGAAAAAATGTTTCCACAGTGTGGAAAAATCTTCGTCGCGCCCATTGCCGACCCCGGGCGCTACGGGACGGTGGAGTTTGGCGCCGACGGCCTGGTGACGGCGTTCCGCGAAAAGGCGCCGGTCGCGGCCGGCTTCGTCAACGCCGGCATCTACCTCCTGCCACGCTCAATCATCGCCGCCATCCCCGCCGGCCGGCCCGTCTCGATCGAGACGGAAATCTTCCCCGCGCTGGCCGCCCAGCGAAAGCTCGTGGCGATTCCCGCCCCCCCGCCCCTGCTCGACATGGGCACGCCCGACGGCCTCGCCCGGATGGAAGGGTTTTTGACGGATACCATTTTATAAAACATGCGCCTGCCCGGCGCCAATGGAGAAATGGACATGACAAACCGTGTTGGGAGCCTCTTGTTTGCGTTGGCGATGATCGGGACAACCGCCCACGCCGGGAATTTTTCGAAGTCGCCCGTCGGCTCCCCGGGCGGCTGGGCGGGCACCATCGCTGGAACAGTGCTGGACGGGAAAATCTACACCGTGGAATCGGGCGGCAGCCTCTATGCCACCGACCCGGCGGATGGCTCGTGGAGCCAAATCGGCAGCGCGGATTTCGCCAACACCGCCTTCCTGTTCGCCGCCGAGAATGCGCTCGCCTCCATCGAACAGGACGGCACTTTGTATCTCATCAATCCGGCAGACGGCTCCTGGCAGCGCCCCGGGCCAGCGGGCGGCTGGGCCAACACCGCGGCCGGCGCCATGCTGAACGGCACGCTCTACACCATTGAAAGCAGCGGCTCGCTCTACGCCTCGGATCCGGCGGCCGGCACCTGGCGCAAGGTGGGCGAAGCTGATTTTGCGGCCACCGCTTTCCTTTTCGCAGCAGGCGGTCAACTGGTCGCCATCGAGAAAAGCGGGAACTTTTACCTGATCAATCCCGATGACGGCTCGTGGGAACGCACCGGCGATTTTGCCGCCTGGGCCGGCACCGCGGCCGGCGCCACGCTCGGCGGCGTGCTCTATACCGCGGAAACAGATGGCGCACTGGTCGCCACCGACGTCGCCAGCGGCACCCGCGTCCCCGTCGGCTCCGGATTCGACGGCGTCCGGTTCCTCTTCCTGGCCAACAACCTGCTCTGCGGTATCGACGCGGCCGGCAATTTCTTCCATGCGGCCGGCACCGGGCAAGCGGTCGCCGAAGCCACTCCGCCCGCAGCCGCCGAATCCCCCGCGGCCATCCCGGCGCCTTCCACGCAAGAGGACGAAGCGCAGAACGACCCGGCCCGCGCCGGCGCGCTCACCTTCCAACTCATGGGCCAGTGGGCGGGCGACACCGCCCCGCTCGAGCAGGATCCCGAATTCATGAAGCAAAAAGAAGCCGCTCCCGAAATGGTGCAGCAGGTGGTCGATTTGATGAAGGGCATGAAGATGTCCGTCACCCTGGACGGCATCACCATGGAAGTCATGGGCGAGAAAGCCGGCCCCTTCGCCTACCACGTGGTGGCGGGGCACGACGACACCCTTGTGATCGAGATGGACGGCGGCCCCAAGCAAGGCGTCCGCTCGCGCATCGTGTTCAGCGACCCCAAGCACCTGCAGGTGATTGAAGTCACGCCCGAAGGCAAGGCGATGTTCTTCCAAAAGCCATAGTCTTCGGTTTCGGGGCAGCCCTTAAATCTTAAATCAAACCCATATTTAAGATTTAAGGGCTGACCCCAACTTCCGTGGGTATGATTTAAGATTTAAGGGCTGACCCCGATGGTGGTGAACGCGATCTTGTCCGGGTGGTCGGGGTCGAAGTCGGCTTCTACCTTGGAGCCGGCGGGGATTTCGCCGGCGAGGACCTTGGAGGCCAGTTCGTCGAGGACGAGGCGCTGAATGACGCGCTTGAGGGGCCGCGCGCCGAAGGCGGGATCGTAGCCTTCGCCCGCGAGCTTCTCCGCGGCGGCCTCGGTGACCTCCAGCGTGATGTTCTTCTCCGCAAGGAAACCGCGGACGCGCCTGATCTGGATTTCCACGATCTGGCGCAACTGGTCGATCCCGAGGCTCCGGAACAGGATCACTTCGTCCACGCGGTTGAGAAACTCGGGGCGGAAACTCAACCGCAGCGCGGCGAGCACCTGCTTTTCCATCTCGTCCCACACGGGCTGGCCGCGCTGCATCCGGGGATGCTTCCCGAGAGTCTCCTGGATGACGGAACTGCCGATGTTCGAGGTCATGATCAGCACCGTGTTCTTGAAGTCCACGGTGCGGCCCTGGCCGTCGGTCAGACGGCCGTCGTCGAGGATCTGCAGCATGATGTTGAAGACATCGGGATGGGCTTTTTCGATTTCGTCGAACAGGACGACCGAATACGGTTTGCGGCGGACGTGTTCGGTGAGCGCCCCGCCCTCCTCGTAGCCGACGTAGCCGGGGGGCGCGCCGATCAGGCGGCTGACGGAGTGCTTCTCCATGTACTCGCTCATGTCGATGCGGGCCATGGCCTGCTCGTCGTCGAAGAGGAACTCGGCCAGCGCCCGCGCCAGCTCGGTCTTACCGACGCCGGTGGGCCCGAGGAAGATGAACGACCCGATGGGGCGGTTGGGATCCTGCAGGCCGGCGCGCGAGCGGCGCACGGCACGGGATATGGCCTCGACCGCTTCCTCCTGCCCCACGACGCGCTCCCGCAGGCGGTCCTCCATGTGGAGGAGTTTCTCCTTTTCGCCTTCGAGCAGCTTGCTGACAGGGATGTGCGTCCAGGCGGCGACGACCTCGGCAATATTTTCGGCGGTGACTTCCTCCTGCAGCATGCGCTGGTCCTTCTGGAGCTTGGCGAGGGCGTCCTGGGCCTGCTTGATTTTCTTTTCGGTTGCGGGCAGGCGGGAGTACTTGATTTCCGCGGCTTTTTCGTACTCGCCGCGGCGGGTGGCCTGCTCTTCGTCGGTCCGCAGGCCATCGAGTTCGGACGTGGCGGCACGGATTTGGCCGATCAGGTCCTTCTCGCGCGACCAGTGGGCCTTGAGGGCGGCGCTGGCTTCGCGCCGTTCGGCCAGTTCCTGCTCCAGCGCCTTCAACCGCTCCTGCGAGGGGGCGTCTTTTTCCTTCTTGAGGGCCTCGCGCTCGATTTCGAGCTGCATGATGCGGCGCTCCAGCTCATCAATCTCGACGGGCATGCTGTCGATTTCCATGCGCAGGCGGCTGGCGGCTTCGTCCACGAGGTCAATGGCCTTGTCGGGCAGGAAGCGGTCGGAGATGTAGCGATGGGACAGTTTGGCGGCCTCGACGAGCGCGCTGTCCTGGATGCGCACGCCGTGGTGCGCCTCGTAGCGCTCCTTGAGGCCGCGCAGGATGGCGACGGTGTCCTCGACGGTGGGTTCATCAATCAGCACGGGTTGGAAGCGCCGCGCGAGGGCCGGGTCCTTTTCCACGTGCTGGCGGTATTCATTGAGCGTGGTGGCGCCCACGCAGCGTAATTCGCCGCGGGCGAGCGGCGGCTTGATCATGTTGGAGGCGTCCACCGCGCCTTCGGCCTGGCCGGCGCCGACCAGCGTATGCAGCTCGTCGATGAACAGGACGATGGCGCCGGCGCTGTCGACGACTTCGTTGATGAACGCCTTGAAGCGGTCCTCGAATTCGCCGCGGTACTTGGCGCCGGCCAGCATGGCGCCCAGGTCCATGGCGACCACGCGCTTGTTCTTGAGGCCTTCGGGCACGTCGCCGGCCACGATGCGGCGGGCAAGGCCCTCGGCAATGGCGGTCTTGCCGACGCCGGGTTCGCCGATGAGCACGGGATTGTTCTTGGTGCGGCGCGAGAGCACCTGCACCACGCGGCGGATTTCCGCATCCCGGCCGATGACGGGATCGAGCTTGCCCTTGCGGGCGTCGTCGGTCAAATCGCGGCCATATTTCTTGAGCGCCTCGTACTTGTCCTCCGGGGCTTCATCGGTCACGCGGCGGCTGCCGCGTACGGACTGCAGGGCCTGGAGCACGGATTCGACGGTGATGCCAAGTCCGCCGGCGACCTTGGCGACCTCGCCGGTCTTGCGGCCCAGCGCGGCCAGGAACAGGTGCTCGGCGCTGACGTATTCATCTTTCATCTGGGCGGCCAGCTTGGCGGCGGCTTCGAGAGTGGTCTGCAAGTCGCGCGAGACACCGCGCTGCAGGCCCTCGCCCTCGACTTGGGGACGGGAACGCAGTTGGCGATCGAGCACGTCAGCGAACAGGTCGGCCTTGACGCCGATTTTCTCCAGGATGGACGGCACGACGCCCCCCGCCTGGCGGACAAGCGCCAGCACGAGATGGAGGGAATCCACCTCGCCATGGCGGTGCTCCTCGGCGAGGCGCTGGGCATCTCGCAGCGCCTCTTGGGCTTTCGTGGTAAGTTTATCCAGTTGCATGGGTTATCTCTTCGTTCCGGGACTTCGGTAGTTCAAATTAGCACAAAGATGCCGCCATTTCAAGCCAGTCGCGGCGGACCGGCGGCTGCAAAACGGTTCCCGGACCTCCGGTACCAGTTCATGTCGGAATACACCGCCAACCTGATCTCCGTGCAGCCGGGCGGACGGACGAATCAGGCCGATTTCATCCAGAAGCCGTTTTCGCGCCTGGCCCTGGCGCGCAAAGTGCGGGAAATGCTCGTCCGCGCCTGAGGGGGGGGCGGCGCCGCCGGCCACCCCAGCCGGGATCCGATTCCCGCCGGTGACCCCGAATCCGCCAACGCCCTACAGTTTGGGGGCCGGCGGATTGTGCACGCCCACGCCTTCGCGCATGAGATAGGCCTTGACCTGCTGCACGGTAAAGATGCCGAAATGGAACACGCTGGCCGCCAGCAGGGTGCTGGCATGGCCCTCGCGCACGGCTTCCAGGAAGTGGATCAGTTTGCCGGCTCCGCCGCTGGCCACCGTCGGCAAATGCGTGGCATCAACAATCCCCCGGATCAATTCCAGATCGTAGCCGTGCTTGGCGCCGTCGCCCAGTTTGCTGGTCGGCAGGATTTCCCCCACGCCCAGGTCCGCCATCTGTTTGGCAAACTCCACTGCGTCGGCGCCGGTGGGAGTGCGTCCGCCGTCGATAAAAACTTCCCGTCGCGAAGGCAGCTTCTGGTTGCGGTCGGCATCGATCGCGATCACGATGCACCGGCCGCCAAAGGTCCGCACCGCCTCCGCCACGAATGCCGGATCGCGAAAGGCAGCGGTGGAAATACTGACTTTCTGAACGCCGCTTTCCAGGGCGGTTTCCACGTCGGCCAGGGTTTTGATTCCCCCGCCAACGGTCACGGGTACCTGCACTGCGGAGGTCACCCGTCGGAGCACATCAAAAGCGGTCCGGCGTTTCTCCACCGTGGCGGTGATATCCAAAAAACCCAGTTCATCGGCCCCGGCGGCCGCGTAGGCCGCGGCGGCGGCGACGGGATCGCCGGCATCAATCAAGTCGACGAAATGGATCCCCTTGACGACGCGGCCGTGGCGGATGTCCAGGCACGGCATGATGTTCACGGTTTTTTTCATGGGTTCCGCTTTTTTGCAGATCGATGGTGGGGCGCACTATACGCCCGGGCCCGCCAGACACCAGCAAAAAGCCGCAGGACGAATCCTGCGGCCATGGGCAGCGCCCGGATGAGTCCGGGGTACTTCAGATCAGGCGGCTGTTGACCTCGGCCTCGGCGAGCGACCAGAAATAGGCGCTGTCGCCGTTGAAACCGTGGCGTTCCGCGATGTAGTAAGCGGTTTCTTCGATCATCTTGTAGCGCTGTTCCGGGGTGAGGGCCGAGGCCTTGGGCGCGGCAGCGGCGGCCTTGGCGGCCGGCTTCTTCGCCGGCGACTTCTTCGCGGCGGGTTTCTTGGTTGCGGGTGCTTTCTTGACTGGCTTCATGGCTGACTCCTTGCACCGGGGCGGTGACCGGCGCGCATTGGTTAATGACTACTGCCTCCCCACAGGGGGACGCAAATTCGCGCGAACTGTATTTCACTTTCGGGTGAATGCAAGCCCTTTTTCGCGCCTGGCCACACCCAAAACCGGA
>JAAZBB010000051.1 GCA_012514035.1 Lentisphaerota bacterium
ACCCGGATGAATCCCAGCGCTGGGCAGTTCCCTGCGTGGATGCGCCCGAGGGCACGGCCATTGAGAATGAGCCCTGCAAGGAATGCGATGGGTCGGGCGAAATTCAAAACAAAGATGACGGCGCGGCCTGTACAATCAATGGGAAGCCCGGGGAATGTTGCGAGGGGACCTGCTACGAAATTCCCGGAGAGGGAGAAGATCCGTGCGATTGGGCTGCCGCCAACCAAGGTAAGTATTCTCAGACAATTCAGGATCAAGTGTGGGGCGATGCAACCTGTTATGGATATGTCGTATGCATAAATGGCGACACTACGGAATGCGTGATCCGTGAGCATATTGAAAACCAGAATCCAGATTGGACCGCGGAAATGATCAATTGCGTATGCACGCATGAGCTTAATCATATGAATACGGGGATGGATTGCCCGCCATGCGGATATGGTGTGGGAACGCTTTCAGATCCGGACCAGGTCAACCAAAGCGAATGTTCAGCATACAGTGCGCAGTGGGAGTGTCTAAACGACATAGAGCCGCAATCGCAAACAATTATAGACGCGAAGTCGGCATATTGGAACTATATGCTGGATGAACTGAATTGTCCGGAAATGCCAGATCTGTTTGACTAGAGAGGGCTAATCATGAAAAGAGCACTAATGCTTGTGATGGTATACGCGGCGCTGGTTGCTATTTCACCAGCCTACGATACTATTATTATCCGGGGCCGCCAACGCGGCGAGGTATGTACTAACCGGCTCAATATGCGAACTGAATATGAGGTTGTGGAGGTTGGGCGTGGCAACGTAACTGCCAAGATGGTGCAGGTGTTGTTCCAAGAAATGACCGCGGGTCAACCACTCCCGGAGGAAGCGATTGTGATTGTTCGTGAACCTTCCTTTTCGAAAAATCCAGAATATGGAAGTTATTCAGCTGTCTCTCCACATGCCGCACAATCGATCCTCCCGTATTCGCCGGAAGCGTGGGCAGACATTCTGCAGAAAACGGATGCCGAGTTGGCCGACGCTCCGGAAAGCCTTTGGTTGCCTGTGGAAAGGGCCCTGGCAATATTTCGCCAACGATTATTTGAATTCTATTCGAGGCCCTCCCACATCTACATCTACCCGCCCCGCCGAGTCCCATATAGCTGGGCCCTTGCCGCTCTTTTGGTGAGGAATGGCGCCGTGAAAAGCCTGAGAGTCAGGATTAGCGACACGGGGAAAATTATCAACGAGACGCCCAACCATCGTCCAATCAAATTTTTCGACGACCTGGAAGTATCGGCGGAAGAAATGGATCAGTTCATTCGGGAATATCATCGCAATACGCCGCCGGAAAAATGGCCTACGCGGGATCCGGAGCCGCCTCTGTCGATGCCTGAAAGCGCCGCCGAGGAGCATGGGGCTTCGCTACCACGGCCTTGCGATTCCGGACCGACGCCGTAGAAAGGCGTTCGCTCGCAAAGAAGAGGGGGGGGCAGTTTAAACAGGTGGGGTCAGCCCTTAAATATTAAGTAAAGAACAAAAACTTAAGATTTAAGGGCTGACCCCAATGGACTGGTAGACAGGTTCTCGGTTGAGGCATGGCTTGCTCTCTTCTTCCTTCCCCGGGGAAATTTTCGCCGGTCAGGCGGCGGTCTCCTTCCGGTTTTCCAGACATTTGCCGGCAAATCAGATTGCGGCCAAATCAAAGGTTTCGCCCATGCTCACAGGCCTAGATCGTTGAAATTGGCGGTGCCTTCGTAAGTATGTCCGCTCGAAGTCGTGAAGCGAACGTGGGCGCGGCTGGGACTGATGCCCTTCAGGACGTGCACGGTCACCCCCGCCTGCAGTCGGCCGAGGGGTTGTTGGCTGGCGGGCGGGTCGAGGGGATAAATGAAGACCGGTTGGGTCAGGACAACATCCTGCTCGTCCACCTGCCGGGGGGCGAACAGGGCATCCAGCCGTGACGCCGGCGCGCCGGAGAGGGCCCACGCCCCGCGTTTCTCCTTCTTGGCTTCGAGTTCGGCCTGGCGCAGGCGCCGCCACCAGGCGTCTTCAGACCGCTTGTAGGCGTCCAGTTCGCTCAGATCCGTCCCGTTGCCGTAGACGCGCGCCAGCCCGTTGCGGACCAGTTCCGTGCCCAGGTCCTGGCCGGCGGCATTCACCACCATGGCATAGTCGCGGTCCTTCGCGGAGCGGCCCAGCGCATCCGAGAGGCGCGAGTGCACCGTGAAGCCGTTCTGCAGGAATTCCCCGGTGAACCGGGCCGCCTCCTTGCCGAGTTTGACCACCTCGTTCAGGTCGGCGATTCCGAAATAATCCGCCTGCTCCTGCAGGCGTTCGGGCAGGGAGCGCTCGGATTCCGGGGTGTCCACGAAATACAGCCGGAACAGATACGTCCGGGTTTTGATGTTGCCGGCCTTGACGTGGAAACTGTCGCCGTCATTGGCCGCCTTGGGGATGATGCGGCAGTTGGTGTATTCCCGCCATTTTTTGGCGGCGGCGGCCTGCTCCGGGAGGGCCAGCGCCATCAGGGCGGCGGCCAGGCCGACCATGATTCGATTGGATGGATGTCTCGGCACGAAATGAATGTAGGATATGACGCGCAGGGGGGGAAGGCAAAAGACCGCGGAAAGGCGGCGTTGACAACCGGCCTCCGCCTGCTTTCAATGCCCGATATGAACCGTGCGGGGCGAGTTTTGATCCTGCTGGCTGTTGTGACGGCGCCCTGGCTCGTTGGTCTCGGGTATCCCTTCCTCTATGACGATGTCGGCATGATCTGCGAGAATGCCTTTCTGGAGGATCCGGCCAATCTGGGAACCGTGTTGACAGGCCAGACGCTGGCCGGTCCCCACATCATCAACGGCCGGCGCCCCGTCGTCCTGGTCACGTATTTTCTGGACCGGGTTCTCTATGGCTTGCAACCGGCGGGCTGGCGCCTCACGAGTCTGGCGCTGCATCTGGGGTGCGTGGCGCTGCTGATGGGGCTGCTGTGGCGATTGACCGGCCACGTCTTCCTGGCGTCCGCGGCGGGGTTGCTCTTTGGATTGCATCCGGTGATGACCGAGGCCGTGCATGCCCCGGGATTCCGGGCCGATGTTCTGAGCCTCCTGTTGGTGCTGGGATTCCTGCACGGGCATCTGGGGATCAGATCACCGGCCGTCCTGCGCCGCGGAGCGGGCTGGGTGTGTCTCGTTCTGGCTTTGCTGTCCAAGGAGACCGCAGTCGCGGCGCCCCTCCTCCTGGCCATGCTGTTGGTTTTGTTTCCCGGAGTTTTTCCGAATGAACCCCGCACCCGCTGGATCGTGGTCGCCATCAGCGCGGGCATCGGCACCGGTTTTTTCCTGCTCTGGATGATGCTGCCGGCGGAACTGCAGGCCGTGGGCGATGCCTGGAACGGAGAGTCGCTGCGCTTTCCCCAAACGATCTATTCCATGCCGGTGCTATGGGCGCGCACCTTGCGCCTCCTGCTGGTGCCTTGGCCCTTGAATGTTACCCCGGGCTTCGAGCCGGTTACTTCCGCATGGTCCCTTCGTTTGGTGATGGGTCTGGGGTGGCTGGCGCTGTGCGGTTGGGGGGCCTGGCGCGCCCGCCGCGCCGCCCCGGAACTGGCCTTGGGATTGGGTTGGATGGCGGCTTTCTTCCTGCCGGTGTCGAATCTCTGGCCGCTGTACCATCCGGTCGCGGACCGCTATCTGTATCCCATTGCGCCCGGGTTCGCGATCCTGACGGCTTGGCTGCTCGCCCGCCAGTCGCGCGCCGGGCATCGTTTTGGCCTGGCCGCGCTCGCGGCAGTCTACGCGGTCCTGCTGCTCTTGCGTCTCGGACAATGGGCTTCGGCGGAGACCCTCTGGACGGCTGCCTATTTTCAAAATCCGAAAAGCGCTGCCGCGGCCACGTGGCTGGGCCTGCTGCGGGAGGAGGCGGGGGATTTGCAGGGGGCGCGGGATTTTTACCAGGCCGCCGTTGAGGCCAATCCCCGGGCGGCGTCCGCCTGGATCAACTGGGGCATTCTGGCAGGCAAAGCGGGGCACTGGGAGGAATCAGAACGCCTGTTGCGGAGGGCTGTGGAAATCCGTCCGCAGGCGCCTTTGGGCTGGCACAATCTGGCCATCTGCCTGGACCGGCAGGGACGGACGGAGGAAGCGGCGGCAGCCGTGGCCCGCGCCGCGGAACTGGCGCCGGCCTATGGCAGGGCAAAGCCCTGACGGGCGAAGGCGGCGCGGGCCGGCTCGGAAACCAGGAACTCCAGAAACGCCATCGCCTGCAGCCGGTTGGTGGATTCGTTCAAGACAGCGGCGGCGGCATACTGGGTTTCCGGAATGACTCCTTCTTCCGTCGGCGGCGCGGCCGGCAATGCCAGGATGTTGCGTTTGAGCGCCACATCCACCAGGCCCTTTTCCGTCATCCGGTTCATCGCCTCTTCGCTCGCGGGAAAGAAAACGTCTGCCGGATGCCCCGATCGGAGGCGTTCGGCCAGGATGATGGAATTGCCCAGCGAGAGTTGAACCGCCACCCCGGTCTGTTCCGAAAACAGCGGCAGGATTTCCTGCAAGGCCGGCTGGAAGGCCTGATCCGCAAATATGGAAAGCTCTTGCGCCGGCGAGCCGAGGGGCGCGGCAAGCAACAACATGGTCGCGAAAAGCATCATCAATCGGCTGTTCATGGTCTGGTTCTTTTCCATTTGGAGGGATTCCGCGCTCATTCAAGGATACCCCGGGGGCTTTGTCAATCCACTACGGGTTAGGTGAAATCCGCCAGCCCGGCTTCCCGCAGGCTGACATAGGGCGGCGGCGCGGGCTGGTTCCCGCCGATGATGATGTGGTCCAGCAGTTGGATTCCCACAACCCGACCCGTTTCAATCAGTTGCCGCGTCGTTTGCACATCCTCCGCCGAGGGCGTCGGATCGCCCGATGGATGGTTGTGGGCCACGATGACGGCCGCCGCCGCCAGGCGGATCGCCTCCCGAAACACCTCCCGCGGATGCGACAGACTGGCATTGAGGATCCCTTTGGTGATTTCCAGCGGGGCGCGTCGCAGGCGGTATTTCTGGTCCAAGGGCAGCATCCAGACGACCTCCTGATCCAGTTGTCCCGTCTGGCGCTGCAGGAGTTCCAGCACATGCTTGGGTTCGCGCACGACCGGCAGGGGCGGGGATTCTCCGTGGGCCGCCCGCCGGCCCAGTTCCAGTGCGGCTTGCAGTTCCAAGGCCTTGACCGGGCCGATGCCCTTGATCGCGCGCAGTTCGTCATGAGTCGCCTTGGCCAGTTGGCCGAGGGTCCCCTGGTGGCGGTCAAGCACCTGGCGGGCCAGATCAATAACGCTTTGACCCGGAATCCCGGCCCGCAGCAGAATCGCCAGCAGCACTTCATCCGGCGCGTGGCTCACGCCGACTTCCTGCGCCAACTCCCGGGGGCGCCGATGCCCCGGCAGGTCCTTGATGCGCGACAGCGAAATCTCATACCGCCCCGGCGGTCTCTTTTGCGGCTCTTTCATGTGATCATTGTAGGCCGTTCGCGCCGTTCCTGAACAGTCCAAATCCGGCCCCGGCCGGGCGGTTTGTTTTGACCTTTCCGGTCCAGTGTGGAAAAGTCGCGGATCGGTTTTCCGCCCCGTGGATTCAACGGCGGCATTTCAGAACCGTGGACATCCCGGCCGGCGATGATGACTCTCCGGGCGACAGATGTTCACGCCGCGCCAGACGCGGGAGGGCAAAGGACAAGAACATGAACGGCAGCAAGATCAAGGTTCCGGCGGATGGTCAGAAAATCGTGCGGGATGGCGACGGGCGCCTGCAGGTGCCCGCCCGGCCGATCATCCCGTTCATTGAGGGGGATGGCACCGGTCCGGACATCACGCGCGCGGCCATGACGGTCTGGAACGCCGCGGTCGCAAAGGCCTATGGCGGCCAGCGGCAGGTCGCCTGGATGGAAATCTACGCGGGTGAAAAAGCCAACGCCGTCTATGGACCCGACACCTGGCTGCCGGCGGAAACCCTCGCCGCATGCCGCGACTTCCTCGTGTCGATCAAGGGCCCCCTGACCACGCCGGTGGGCGGCGGTATCCGCAGCCTAAACGTGGCCTTGCGGCAGGAACTCGACCTCTACGTCTGCCTGCGTCCGGTGCGCTGGTTTGCCGGGGTGCCCAGTCCCGTAACCCATCCGGAAAAGACAAACATGGTCATCTTCCGCGAAAACTCGGAAGACATCTACGCCGGCATCGAGTGGGCGGCGGGCACCCCCGAGGTGCACAAGCTTATCGCATTCCTGCGGCAGGAAATGGGCGTGAGGAAAATCCGCTTTCCGGACAGCTCCGGCATCGGCATCAAGCCGGTTTCCGAAGAGGGCACCCGGCGCCTCGTGCGGGCGGCCATCCGCTATGCGCTCGCCAACGGCCGCAAGAGCGTCACCCTGGTCCACAAGGGCAACATCATGAAATTCACCGAAGGCGCCTTCCGCGATTGGGGCTACGCCACGGCGCGCGACGAGTTCGGCGCCACGCCGCTGGATGGCGGTCCGTGGCACGAAATCGCCGATCCGGCGACGGGCCGGAAGCTCGTCGTGAAGGATGTGATCGCCGATGCGTTCCTCCAGCAGATCCTGACCCGCCCGGCGGAATACGACGTGGTTGCTACCCTGAACCTCAACGGCGACTACGTGTCCGATGCCCTGGCGGCATGCGTCGGCGGGATCGGCATCGCCCCGGGGGCCAACATCAACTACGACACCGGCTGCGCGGTCTTCGAGGCCACCCACGGCACCGCGCCCAAGTACGCCAACCTCGACAAGGTCAATCCGGGATCGCTCATTCTGTCGGGCGAAATGATGTTCCGCCACCTGGGCTGGACCGAGGCGGCCGACCGGATCATCCACGGCGTGGAACGGACCATCGCGCAGAAGACCGTGACCTACGACTTCGCCCGGCTGATGGAGGGGGCCAAGGAAGTAAAGTGCTCCGAGTTCGGCGCCGCCATTGCCGCGAACATGTGAACAGCCGGAAGCCGAACAGCCGGTTAACGCAAAGGGCGCAAGAGACGCACAAGGAACGCAAGCGCCGAACAGAATAAGGTTTTAACAGCCCATGACAGAGAACGAAGTCAGCCGACACGTTTACGAGTGCGCGATCGAGGTGCACCGGACGCTGGGCGGGCCAGGATTGCTGGAAAGCGTGTACGAAGAGGCCTCGGCCTGGGAACTCCAGCAGAAGGGGTTGAAAGTTGAACGGCAAGTACAGGTGCCGATCCAGTACAAAGGACAAAACCTGGGAACCCCGATGCGGCTGGATATGCTGGTGGAGGGCATCGTGGTGGTGGAATGCAAGGCAACGAGGGACTATGCGGCGTTTTTGAATCTCAAATCCTGACTTATCTCAGAATGACTGGATTGAAACTTGGTTTGGTGATCAATTTTGGCGAGAAGTTCGTGAAGGATGGCATCCGCCGGGTAGTGAACGGGTTATAGGATCGGCGCTTGCGCTTCCTTTGCATCGTTTGCGACTCTTGAGTTGAAAGGATTTTGATATGAGCAATCAGCAGAATCAACAAAAGCAGCAGCCGACGACGGTGGCCGAGGGCATCACGCCGCGGGCGGCGGACTACGGGCAGTGGTATCTGGATGTCGTCAAGCGGGCGGACCTGGCCGAACATTCGTCGGTGCGCGGGTGCATGGTGATCAAGCCGCATGGCTATGCGATCTGGGAAAAGCTGCAGCGCGAGCTGGATGAGCGCTTCAAGGCGACGGGGCACGTGAACGCATACTTTCCCCTGTTCATTCCGCTGTCCTTCTTCGAGAAGGAGGAAGAGCACGCGGCGGGCTTTGCCAAGGAATGCGCGGTGGTGACCCACTACCGGCTCAAGGCGCTGGACGGCAAGGTCGCGGTGGATCCGGAGTCGAAACTGGAAGAGCCGCTGGTGGTGCGGCCGACCAGCGAAACGATCATCTGGGCGCAGTACAAGAACTGGATCCAGAGCTACCGGGACCTGCCGCTGCTCATCAACCAGTGGGCGAACATCGTCCGCTGGGAGATGCGGACGCGCCTGTTCCTGCGTACCGCGGAATTCCTGTGGCAGGAAGGCCACACGGCGCACGCGACGGAAGCCGAAGCGCGCGAGGAGGTGTCGCGCATGCTGGCGGTCTATGCCGACGTTGCCGAAAATGTGATGGCCGTTCCGGTCGTGCGCGGGCACAAGACCGCGGGCGAGCGGTTTGCCGGCGCCATCGATACCCAATGCATCGAAGGCATGATGCAGGACGGCAAGGCGCTCCAGATGGGGACCAGCCACTACCTCGGGCAGAACTTCGCCAAGAGCAGCGACGTGAAGTTTCTGAACAAGGACGGACAGTTGGAATACGTGCACGCGACCAGCTGGGGAGTCTCGACGCGGCTGGTGGGGGCGCTGATCATGACGCACTCGGACGACAACGGCTTGATTTTGCCGCCGAAGCTGGCCCCGATCCAGGTGGTGATCGTGCCGATCTACAAGACTCCTGACGAGCAGGCGCGGACGACGGCCGAGGCGCAGGCCGTGGCGGCCGAGCTGCGCGCGCAGGGGTTGGCCGTGAAGGTGGATGACCGCGAAGGCCTGCAGCCCGGCGCGAAGTACTACGAGTGGGAGCGCAAGGGCGTGCCCGTGCGCATCGAAGTCGGCCCGAAAGACCTGGAAAAGGGCTCGCTGTGCGTGGTGCGGCGGTTCGTGATCGAAAAGGAAGGTGAGAGCGAACAGGACCTGCGCAAGCGGAAGAAGCAATTTCTGCCGCGCGCCGAGGCCATCGCCGGCATGCCCGCGCGGCTGGATGCCCTGCAGCAGGAGTTGCGGGAACGCGCCCTCGCCATGCGCGAGAAGAAGACGCGCATCATCGACAACTTGGCGGACTTCGAATCGTTCTTCAAGGGCGAGGGCGGCGGCTTTGCGTGGGTGCATTGGGCCGGCACGCATGAGGACGAGGACACGATGGCCAAGCGGTATGAAACGAGCATCCGGTGCATCCCGTTCGAAGACCAGATTCCGGCGGCCGCGCGCGGCGCGGGGACGTGCATTTTGACCGGTCAGCCCAGTGCGCAGCGGGTGCTGATGGCCAAGGCCTATTAAAATTGGCAATTCAGAATGAAGAATTAAGAATGGCGGTAGGCGGCCAAGCTAAAAAAGTGCTGGTGGTCTGTACGGGGAATACCTGTCGCAGTCCGATGGCGGCGGGCTGGCTGAACCGGAAGCTGGCGGACAAAGGCTGGATCGCGGAGTCGGCGGGGGTGGCGGCCTGGCGCGGATCCCCGGCCTCGCCGGAGGCTGTGGAAGCCATGCGGGAAATCGGCGTGGATATTTCCGCGCACCTGAGCCGCGGGCTCACCCATGAGATGGTGGCGGGTGCGGACATCGTGTTGGCCGCGACGGAAGGACATCGGCGGGAACTGGAACAGCGCTTTCCGGATTCGGCGGGCAAGCTCTTCCTGCTGGACGGATTCGGGGCGGGCCCCGCACACGACGTGCCGGACCCCATCGGGTCTTCCATGGATGTCTACCGGCATGTGCGCGATGTCCTGGTCCGGGCCTTGGGCGATTTCCTCCTTTATCTGGCCGAACACAACAAATTGAACTGACCACCCGACCGGCCACCTGTGCGGGGCGCCTCGGTGACTATGTTTAATTAAACATGGTCGGCGGCATCGAAATTATTCAAAAATATTACGGATTATTGACATTCCGGGATGAAAATGTTTAATTAAACATGGTTTATCTACGAAAGGTCACGATCATGGCTTTGAGTCCAACGTTATGGCGTACGTGCCGGGTTTTATCCGGCCGGCTCCGGCTGGCCCTGTTCCGGCGGATCATCGCATCTCCGGGGCAGTGTGTTTCCCAACTGGCCCAGGCGGAGAACATCAGTATTCCGCGGGCCAGCCAGGAATTGAGAAGATTACAATCGCGCGGGCTGGTCGGCGTGGAGCGGCCGGGCAAATTCGTTCAGTATTTTCCTGAATCGGACCCGCTCGTGGCATCGGCCAAACCGATCCTGCGGGCGATGCAAATGACCTGCGCGCAGGTTCCCGCGGCGGCGGATGATCGTACGGCCCGCCTGGCGCAGGGGTTGTCGCACGCCAAGCGGATTGCCATGGTGCGCGCGTTGCAGGAAGGCCCCAAGAGCATGACTGAATTGCAAGCTCATTTGCGCTTGTCCCCGGCGAACTGCCGCCACCACTTGAAGTTTCTGCGGGAGGGCGGCTGGGTGGAGCGCGAAGGCAAGACCCTGCGGCTGGCCCCGAATGATGCGCCGTTGGCGCAGTGCCTGCTGAAATTGATCTGATTCGCGCCGCTCTACGCGAGAGCCTGGGCGAGCATTTCGCGCGCGGTGTCCAGGGCGGCGGAGAGCTTGGTGGGATCTTTGCCGCCGGCCTGGGCCTTGTCGGGCTTGCCGCCCCCCCCGCCGCCGGCGACTTTGGCGATGGCGCCGACCAGCTTGCCGGCGTGCACGCCTTTGGCCTGGGCCGCGGGACCGGCGTTCAGAATGAAAGTGATCTTGCCGTCCGCGACCGCGGCCAGCAGGATCACGCTGTCGGGGGTCTGCTTGCGTAGGCTTTCCACGAGCGCGCGCAACGGCTCCGCGCCGAGTTCGCCCACGGATGCAATCAGGACCGGAATGCCGCCGGTTGGGGTGAATTGCGCGGCGAGCGCGGCCCCTTTCTCCAGGGCGTTTTTTTCGGCCAGGGCCTTGATGTCTTTTTCAAGCCGTTGGTTTTGGTCCAGGAGGGCGGCGAGGCGCGCGGGCAGGTCCGCGGCCGAAATCGAAAGCCGCTGGGCCAGAGTCGATAAAATGGCGTGCTCCTGGGAGGTGTGGTCGCAGGCGACCAGGCCGGTCTGGGCCTCGATGCGCCGCACGCCGGCAGCGATGGAGGTTTCGGCGATGATCCGGAACGGGCCGATATCGCCGGTGCGGGAAACGTGGGTGCCGCCGCACAGTTCCCGCGAGATGCCTTGGGTGTCCACGACCCGGACACTGTCGCCGTATTTCTCGTCGAAGACGGCGATGATGCCGGACCCGGGAACGTCCTTGAGCGGCATTTCATAGGTGGTGACCGGCGCGTTGGCCACGACGTATTCGGTTACCAGGCGCTCGATGGCCGTGAGCTGCTCGGCGGTGAGGGCCTCGAACCAGGTGAAATCAAAGCGCAACCGGGTGGGATCCACGTACGAACCGGCTTGCTTGATGGAATCGGTGCCGAGCACTTTGCGCAGCGCGGCGTTGAGCAGATGGGTGGCGGTGTGGTGTCGGCGGATCGCGGCGCGGCGATCGGCATCCACCGCCGCGACGACGGTGGCGCCTTTGGCCAGGGTACCCTGCGCCAGCTTGCCCTTGTGGAGGAGGATGCCTTGCGCGGGTTTTTGGGTATCCTGCACTTCGAACCGGGCGCCGGTGCTGGAGGTCATGATGCCGGTGTCGCCGACCTGGCCGCCGGACTCGGCATAGAACGGGGTCTTCTTGAGCAGAATTTCCGCCGTCTGGCCGGCGGCAAGGGTCTCAACGAGCTGCCCGCCGGAAAGCATGGCGAGGATTTCGGTGTTTTCGGTGAGGGAGACGTAGCCGGTGAATTCGGACTGGATGCCTTGCTCGACGAAGTGGGCGACGAGGTCGTTTTCGGCGGCGGATGCGTCCTTGCGGGCGGCGCGGGCCCGGGCGCGTTGTTCTTCCATGCAGCGGTCGAAGGCGGGTTGGTCGACATCCAGGCCCTTTTCCGCCGCCATGAGCACGGTCAGGTCGAGGGGGAAGCCGTAGGTGTCGTAGAGCTTGAAGGCTTGCTCGCCGGGGAAGACGGTGGTGTCGGTTTGCTTGAGCTCGGCGACGGTTTCGTCAAAGAGCGCGATGCCGCGGTCGAGGGTGGCGGCGAAGGATTCCTCTTCGGCGCGCAGGGCGCGAATGATTTCCTCGCGGCGGGCGGTCAGCTCGGGGAAGAACCCGCCCATTTGCTTTTCAAGGACGGGGAACAGCTTGCAGAGGAACGGCTTCACCAGGCCCAGATTGCGGCCGTAGCGAGCGGCGCGGCGCAGCAGGCGGCGCAGGACGTAGCCGCGGCCTTCGTTCGAGGGCATGACGCCGTCGGCGATGGCAAAGGACAGGGCGCGCAGGTGGTCGGCGATGACCCGCATGGCGACGGCGGATTCATCCTCGAGGTAGGGCTTCCCGGAAAGCCGGGCGACTGCTTCGATGAGGGGCGTGAAGACGTCGGAGTCATAGTTGGAGGTTTTGCCCTGGATGACGGCCGCCACACGCTCGAAGCCCATCCCGGTATCCACGCATTTGGCGGGCAACTCGTCGAGCGTGCCGTCGGACTTGCGGTTGTACTGCATGAACACGAGGTTCCAGATCTCGATGACCTGGGGGGTGCCGGCGTTGATGAGTTCGGCCGTGCAGCCCTTGGGCGTGGTGTCGTAATGGATTTCGGAACACGGGCCGCAGGGGCCGGTCTCGCCCATTTCCCAGAAATTGTCCTTCTCGCCGAAGCGCAGGATGTGGGCCGGATCGATGTCGGTGCAGGTGCGCCAGATGTCGGCGGCCTCGTCGTCGCTGGTGTAGACCGTGGCCCAGAGGCGGTCCTTGGGCAGCTTCCAGACCGCGGTCAGGAGTTCCCAGGCCCAGGAAATAGCCTCGCGTTTGTAGTAGTCGCCAAAGGACCAGTTGCCGAGCATTTCGAAGAACGTGTGGTGGTAGGTGTCGCGGCCCACTTCTTCCAGGTCGTTGTGCTTGCCCGAAACACGGATGCACTTCTGGGTGTCGGCGACGCGCTTCCACGACGACTTGCGCGCGCCGAGGAAGATTTCCTTGAACTGGTTCATGCCGGCGTTGGCAAACAGCAGCGTCGGATCCGTTGGCAGCACGACGGGCGACGAGGGGACGATCTCGTGCCCCTTCGCGGCGAAGAAGTCGAGGAACGACTGGCGGATTTCAGCGGCGGTCATCATGGCTCCTGGTTCCGGGTTTTCCACGGTGTGGAAAAAAACGGCGATTTTTTCCATACAATGGAAGAAATTTTCGCGGATTTTCCACACAATGGAAGAAATGTTTCCACACCGTGGAAAAAACGGGGCGATTTTTCCACACCGTGGAAAAAAGGAAAGCCGGAAATATGCGGCAATTTGCCGCGTGGGGGCCAGGGGATCACGGGCGGGGGATGGCGAAGGTTTTCATGACGGGCAGGTGCTGCAGGTCGCGGGCGGAGTCGTCCCCTTCGGCAGGGGGCGGGGGCGGGTTCCACAGGCGGGTGTCGAAAACGAGCCCCCCGGGAAACGTGTGGCCGCGGAAGCGGGTGGGGACGTGATGCCGGGCCAGCGCGGGATTGGGCAACACGAAGTCGTAGGGCCGGTTGCGGTTGGCGTTGGTATTCGGATTGCCTTCCTGGTCGGCGGGAACGGCGGAGTCGTCGAACCAGGCCGTGAGAATGCCGAGGACTTCGGCTTGGCGGGAGTTGAGATTGAGATCGCCGCAGAGCGCGATGTAGTCGTCCGGGGGGAAGGCGTCGCGAATGAGCTGAAGCAGATGGCGGGCTTCCGCGATGCGTCGCTCGGACCGGTTGTGGACAAGATGAACGCTGACGACGTGCAGGGGGCGGGGGCCGGGTATGGCGATGGTGGCCCAGGCGAAACTGCGATTCCGGACGCAGGGGTCCGGCCACTGCCCGGAGGCCACGATCGGCCACCGGCTGAGGATGCCGTTGGGCAGGCGCGCGCCGCCTTTTTCCCGGTGGAAGTGTACGTTCGGGCCCATCAGCCGGCGGGCGAGATCCTGGGAGTTCCCAAGTTTGTAGTTGAATTCCTGGATGGCGATGATGTCGGGCTTGAGGGCCTGCAGGATGCGGATTCCGGGCTCTTCATAGGCCTGGCTGGCCGTGGCCGACAGGTTGGCCGAGACGATGGTGAGGGTTTCGGTTGCGCGTTCCGGTGCGCCGGGACAGGTGCCGGCGAGCAGGAGGATCAGGATAAGAATCGGACGGGCCATGCGCGAAAACCTGTCTGGAATCGGGGGAGGTTGTCGATCCTGTGAAATTGCCGGGGCAATGTGGCTCAGGAGGTTGAGAGCAACTTCACCAAGGCACGGGCCAAAGGATGATCCGGAATCTGCAGGCTCCACGTGCGCCGGCTTCTGCGCACCCAGCCGCAGGTTTCAAGAATCAGCAAGTGGCGGCTCGCGACGGCCGGCGAGAACCGAGTGGCCTGCCTGAGGTTCGAAAAAGCGGAATCGGATTTCAACAGTTCCCGGACCAGGGCGATCCGCCGCTCGTGGGCCAATCCGGTTGCAATCGGCGCCATGGCGGCATCTTGTTCCGGCGGGTAGTGGAGGAAGGCGCTGTGCAGGGCCTGGAGCAAAGGAGCGGCCGATGCAACCTGGGGATCGGATTTCAGGCGATAGACGAGGCGGACGCCCTGGTGCTCCGGCCGCAGGAGTCCTCGCGATTGAATGCGGCGCAGTTCCTGGCTGGCGTCGGAGATGCCGATGCCGACTCGTTCGGCCAGGGCGGATACGCATTGGCCCGGGGCGTCGTGGAGTTGGCGGAGCAATTGGAGGCGGATCCGGCCGGAGAGAACCCGGCAGGTTCGCCACAGGGTTGGATTGAGTTGCGGGCGGCTTGGCATGGTCTGTTTCCGGGTTGCGGTGCAAGCGATTTGTAAATATCAATGTTTATAAACAATGAAACTGTTTCAATATTTATAAACAATGGAACAAAGGGCAAGGCAATAATCATTGGGGCGGCAGGGCATGCCGGGAGGCGGGGGATCAGCTGGGAGGGAAGCCGGCGGCGAGCCGTCGATGGAGTTTCAGGATGGGGAGGAGGACAAGGCCCAGAAGATTGGCCGGAAAGCGGTGGATCGCCAGCACGCACAGCAGGGCCTGCAGGGGGATGAGCAGGCGCAGGAGCCGGCCGATCAAAGACGGGGGATACGCGGTATCGGGTTGGGTCTCGGTGCGGGCGAGATGCGTGATGCAGGCGACATACGTGCCCACGGCTAAAGCGCCCCCCCACGCGCCGGGCACCAGGAACAGCCCTCCCGTCGCCGCCGCTGTGCCCAACAGGACGTTACCGGCACGGCAGGCGCCCATGAGCAGGGGACCAATGACCGGAAGACGCTTGAGTCCAAGGTCGTATAAAATGATGCACAAGATCATGGGAAGCGCAACCGGCAGGGCATCGAAAAAGGCGGCCAGAAATGCCGCGATCCATAACAAGACCAGCGCGACTGCCGCGGCGGCCTCGCGGGAAATCTGATTGGCGGGCAGCGGGCGGGCGGGCCGATCGCGGAGGTCTTCGGCGTAATCAAACAGATCGTTGAGGATCAGCCCGGCGGCATAGAGGAGCAGACTGGCGGGAACCGCCAGCAGGAGTTGGCTCCAGACGGCAGGCCTGACCGTCGGTGCGAGCAGAAAACCCGCGAGAATATCGCCGGGAACGGTCAACAGATTCGGTAGGCGCACGAGGCGGAGCCAGGCCTGCCGGTTGGGACGCCGGGGGAGAAAATCATCCACCAGATAGTAGGTTTCGATGGCCTTCTGCCGGATGACGGAAAGAATGCCGTCCCGGCGGGGGGGGCTTTCAGCGCTGGTAGGTGGCGGGGTCAATATAGGGCAGATCCAGCTGCGGCTTGAATTTCGGGGTTTGCGCGTAGAACGTCTGCGGGTTGTCAAACAGGAGCGATTGAATCTGGGCGGGAGTGAAGCCCTGTTCGCCCATGAAGGTCGCGGTCTTGGCCAGGGAGCAGGGGTCGGAGACGCCCCAGTCGGCGGAGGAATTGACGGTGACGCGCTCCAGGCCCCAGCGCCGGAGGATGTCCACGACGCGGCGGGGGTTGAGCTTGGAATAGGGATAGACGGTCAGCCCGGCCCAGTAGTCGGTCTTGCGCGTGAGGGGCATCGTCTCCTCGGTGTTGTGGTCCACGACGATCATGGACGGGTCATAGGCAAACTCGCGCAGGATGTCGAGAATGCGGCTCACGCCGTCCACTTTGCGGGTTTGCGCGGTGTCGTGGGGCGTGTGGATCAGGACGGGGAGGGCACGGGCCTTGGCCATTTCGAGCTGGTGCTGGAAAACTATTTCTTCGTTGGGAGTGATGCGGTTGAAGCCGATTTCGCCAACGGCGACGCAGCGGGGATGGTCCAGATAGGGAGCCATTCCGGCGAGGGTTTCCATGGCCAGGGGCAGATCGTCGGCTTCCTTGGGATTGACGGAGATGCATGACCAGTGATCCACGCCGTAGCGCCGGGCGCGGGTGTGCTCGAATTCCAGGGAGAGCTGGAAGTAGTCGAAGAAGGTGCCGGGGTGACGGCGGTTGACGCCCTGCCAGAAGGACGGTTCAACGACACACCGGATGCCGGCGTTGTACATCGCGGTGTAGTCGTCGGTGGTCCGCGACAGCATGTGGATATGGGGTTCAATGATCGTCATGGCTTTATGATGATATCAACGCTGACGGGCGGCAATGAGTTCATGGGGCGGCCACAATGGCGGAGATTTCGACGAGGCCGTTTTTGGGGAGGCCGGCGGCCTGGACGACTTCCCGGGCGGGATAGGGCGGGGCAAAAACTTCGGCGTAGAATTTGTTCACGAGGGCGAAATCGGCCATGTCGGCCACATAGAGCGTGGCCTTGACGACGTCATGGGGTGTGCGGCCTGCGGCTCGGAGAACAGCCAGGAGGTTGTTCAGCGCCTGGCGGGTTTGGGCTTCGATGCCGCCGGCCATCTCGCCGGAGACGGGATCAAGCCCGAGCTGGCCGGAGACGAAGAGGAAACCGTTATGTGCGACCGCCTGCGAATAGGGCCCGATGGCGGCGGGGGCTTGATCGGTCTGGATGACGTTCATGGCATTCCTCCGGAAAACGGGGCCATCATAGACTCCGCCCCGAAGCGGAACAAGCGCGATTGCGGGGCGGGGCGGGCGCTCGCGCAGATTTTGTTTTCCTGTAGCCGGCCCCGCCGGGACCGGCGACAACAAAGCCCTCAAAAGGGTTCAGCCCTCCGCTGGCCGGGGTACGGGCTTGAGGCAGACGAAGAGAGGGTAGTCGATGTCGTCCTGGCGGTAGGTTTCCTCGACGACATCGAAACCGGCCTCGGCGAGGGCTTGGTGCCAGAAAGAACGGGGGAAGAGGCCGAGGTTGAAGCGGTCGGTTTCGATGCGCAGGCGGCCGCGCTCGCGGATCAG
>JAAZBB010000006.1 GCA_012514035.1 Lentisphaerota bacterium
ACACGCCCGTGCTGATGGCCGGAAACGCGATGCTTTTGGCCCCCTTCTCCGCCGCCAGTTCCAACGACCGCCGATAGCAGCTCGCCAGCAGCTCCGCCTCGCCGTGCTCCCCGCCGCGCCACACCGGGCCGGGCGTGTGGATGACCCACTTCGCCGGCAGCCGGTAGCCCTTCGTGAGTTTCGCCTCACCCGTCGCGCATCCACCCAGCGTCCGGCACTCCGCCAGCAGCTCCGGCCCCGCCGCCCGGTGGATCGCCCCGTCCACCCCCCCGCCCCCCAGCAGGCTCGTGTTTGCCGCATTCACGATCGCCTCCACCCCCAGCGTCGTAATATCCGCCACCACCACCTTCATCGTCCCGCTCATGCTTTCCCTATTTACCACCCTGCCCTTGTCAAATCAACGTTCCCGCAGCTCCCGGCTCCGTTCTCCTCTCCTGTGTTCCTGCTCATTCCTGGTTTCCTGCTTCTCTTGCATTCTCGCTTTCTTTTCTGGTTTTCGGCTTCCCTTGCGGCCTGGTCTCGCATCCCCTTTCGTGCTTTTCGCGCCTTTCGTAGTTTCATATACTTCTCCATATGAAGCCGCTCTCCCGCGACGAGCTCGTCTATGGGTTCACGCCCGAACCCGGCCTGGTCGCCCTCGAACATGCCCCCGGCGACGAGGCCGACGCGGTAACGCTCTTCCTCCGCCGCGACGGCCAACTCACCACCCGTCAGGAACCATTTGCCCCCTTTTTGTGGCTGACCCAGGCCCGTTTCCTCGACGGCTTCGAACCCGCTCCCATTCTGACGCCCCTGGCCGGCGACAATCCCTACGCCATTCTCGCCCGCTTCCCGACCTGGGCCGCGCTCGAACGCGCCCTCGGTCACCTCCGCAAGTCAACCGGGCGCACGCTTTCCGACCCGGCGGCACCCTATTTCGTCCTGCGTGATCCCGTCCAGCAGTTCATGCTCGACACCGGCCGCACCTCGTTCCGCGACCTGCTGCTGACCGATTTGAATTTCCTTTTCCTCGATATCGAAACCGATTGCGCGCCCGGCCGCGAATTTTCCAACCCGGATCGCGAAGAAGACCGCATCCTGGCCATCGCCCTCGCCGACGGCCAGGGCTGGCAGAAGATCCTGGACGGCCGCGATTTGGACGAAAAGACCATGCTGAAAGAATTCGTTCGCCTCGTTCGCCTGCGCAATCCGGACGTGGTCGCGGGCCACAACCTGTTCAAGTTCGACCTTCCCTATCTCGAAACCCGCGCCCGCCGCTGCCGCGTGCCCCTGACCCTTGGGCGCGACGGCAGCAAGCCGCAAACCCACGCTTCACGCTTCAACGCGGCCGAGCGAGTGGTTTCCTATCCGCGTACTCATCTCCAGGGCCGACACGTGGTCGACACCTATCTGCTGGCGCTCATCTACGATGTTTCCCACCGGGCCATGGAGGGCCACAGCCTCAAGGCGGTCGCCCGCCATTTCGGCGTCGCTGCCCCCCACCGCACCCACATCGATGGCCGGGAAATCGCCCACGCCTTCCGGCACGATCATGCCGCCTTTGTGCGCTATGCCGCCGACGACATTCGCGAGACCGCGGCCATCACCCCCATCCTGCTCGCCGCCAGCTATGCCCAGAGCCAGATCCTGCCCATCCCGCTGGAGACCGTCTGCGTGCGCGGCAATGCCGGAAAGATCGAGGCCCTGTTGCTGCGCGAATACCTCCGCGCCCGCCACTCCCTGCCCGCCCCCGAACCCGCCCGCACCTTCGAAGGAGGCTATGCCGACCTGTTCTTCGAAGGCTTGGCCCGCGATGTGCATCACTGCGACGTGCGCTCCCTGTATCCTTCCCTGCTGCTCCGCGAGGGCCGCCATCCCCGGCACGACTCCCTGGGCGTTTTCCTCCAACTGCTCTCCCATCTGCGCGACTTCCGCATCGAGGCCAAGACCCGCGCCGTTGAGCCCGGCATTGCCCCGGCTGCCGCCGGACGCTGGCATGCGCTGCAAACCACCTTCAAGATCCTCATCAATTCCTTCTACGGCTATCTCGGCTTTCCCCAGGCGCGGTTCAACGACTTCGACCTCGCCGCCACCATCACCGAACAGGGCCGCAACCTCCTCCGCGGCATGGTGGACAAGCTCCGCGCCCTCGGCGCCATGCCCATCGAGATCGACACCGACGGCATCTATTTCACCCCGCCCTCCGGTCTGGATGAAAACAGCCTCGCGGCGTTCCAGGAGAAATTCCGCGATCACCTCCCCGCGGGCATCGAAGTCGAATTCGACGGCCGCTTCCCGGCCATGTACTCCTACAAAATGAAAAATTACGCCCTCCTCGAGGACGATGGCACCGTCATCCTCAAGGGCGCCGCCCTCAAATCCCGCGGCCTCGAACCCTTCCTCCGCGACTTCCTGCGTGACTGGATCACCCTCACCCTCCAGGGCCACGCCGAGCAAATCCCCGCCATGATCGCCCGGCGTCGCGACGAGATCCTCCAGCGCCGCCTCCCCGTCACCGCCCTCGCCAAGACCGAAATGCTCTCCGACGCCCCCTCCACCTATCTCAAAAAACGCGAGGCCGGCGGCAAGTCCCGCCAGCCCGCCTACGAAGTCGCCCTCGCCTCCGGCCGCCTCTTCCAGGCCGGCGACGCCGTCTCCTATTACGTCACCGGCGACAAGAAAAACGTCCCCGTCCATGCCCACGCCCGACCCGCTTCCGAATTCGATCCCGCCGCCCGCGACGAAAACGTCCCCTACTACCTCGCCAAACTTGACGCCCTCGTCAAAAAACTGGATGCTCATGCTCCGGAAGCCAAGGAATCCGACAACGGCCAGCCCACCCTGTTTTGAATATGAAAAAATCCCTCCTGAACCCTGAACCCCGAACCCTGAACCCTTTCCCGCGCGTTCCGCGCGCGGGCTTCACCCTCGTCGAAATCCTCGTCGTCATCGCCATCATCTCGCTGCTGGCGGGCGTGGTGCTGCTGAACATCGCCCCCCAGCTCGGCATGGGCAGCCAGGCCGCCGCCCGGGCGCA
Source organism: Lentisphaerota bacterium (assembly GCA_012514035.1). GTDB lineage: Bacteria > Verrucomicrobiota > Kiritimatiellia > CAIQIC01 > Lenti-01 > Lenti-01. The sequence goes on from JAAZBB010000006.1 coordinate 3,017, forward strand.
AATCCAAGTGCTCTCCTCCGCCGTCACCACCTACCGCCTGGCCCACGGCCGCTACCCCACCCAGCAGCAGGGACTGGAAGCTCTTGTGACCCAGCCCGACCAGGAACCTGTTCCCCAGAATTATCCCGAACAGGGCTATCTCAACAGCCGGACCCTCCCCCTTGACCCGTGGAAGCGCCCCTATGTCTATCTGGTCCCCGGCCGCCAGAACGAATACTTTGAAATCATTTCCTACGGGGCCGATGGCGAACCCGGGGGCAGCGGCGCCGACGCGGACATTTCTTCCTCGGATTCACTTTAATCCGATTGAACTTGCGGCCCTGTTCCACCCGCTTGGAACCGTACTTCTGAAACACGACTTTCAAGATCCGACCGCACGAATTCAGCCCGGCCTTCTTTGCCGAACGGCAACCCGGGACCATTCCTGTTTTCCATTTACGCCAGACAGCCATTCAGGATAGTATGACAGAGTGATTTGATCCTTCTGATTGACCCGCGCCTCGCAACCCCTGGCGCAGAACAGATGGAATGGAGTTTCATTCATGGGCATAGCGGCAAACGTGACAATCGGCAATGGCGTCAGCATCCCCCAGCCTGACCTGGTCAACCTGTACGGGTGTACCGTTGGCGACGAGACCCGGATCGGGGCTTTTGTCGAGATCCAGAAAGGCGCAACGATCGGCGCCCGATGCAAGATTTCCTCCCATTCGTTCATCTGCGAAGGAGTGACCATCGAGGACGAAGTATTCATCGGCCATGGAGTGATGTTCATCAACGACAAGACCCCCCGCGCCACCTCCGGCGATGGAACCCTGCAAACCGAAGCGGACTGGGCCTGCATTCCGACGGTCATCAAGCGTGGCGCCTCCCTGGGCAGCGGGGCTGTGGTCATGTGCGGCGTGACCATTGGCGCGCGCGCCTTGGTCGGCGCCGGGGCCGTGGTGACGAAAGACGTGCCGCCCGACGCCGTGGTGGCCGGAGTGCCCGCCCGCCTCCTGGCCCGCTCCTCCGGGAAATGAATCCAAATTCACCGCAAACGCAACGATATCAATGTGGAATTATGACTGGCTGTTTCTTTGTGCGCTCTGTGTTCTCTATGGTTAAATCCTGTCCGGAAACGAGGTAATTCCATGATCAAAATCGGCATCATCGGCTATGGCTACTGGGGTCCCAATCTGGTCCGCAATTTCTCCGAATGCGGAACGGCTACGGTGTCCGCCGTCAGTGACCTGCGCCCCGACCGCCTCAAACTGCTGGCCGCCCGCTATCCCGCGGTTGCCACCACCACCAACCAGCAGGAGTTGCTGAACAGCCCGGCCATTGACGCCGTGGCCATTGCCACCCCTGTCTCCAGCCATTTTGAACTGGCCATGGCCGCCCTGAAAGCCGGCAAACATGTGCTGGTGGAAAAACCCTTCACGGCAACCGTCGAACAGGGCTTGCAGCTGATTGCAGAGGCGGAACGGCGGAAACTGGTCTTGATGGTGGACCACACGTTCATTTTCACCGCCGCCGTGCGCAAGATCAAGGAACTGGTCTTGGCCGGGGATCTCGGCCAACTCTATTACTACGACTCCGTCCGGGTTAACCTGGGCCTGTTCCAACACGACGTGAACGTCATCTGGGATCTGGCCGTTCATGATTTGTCCATCATGGATTACGTCCTGGGAACTCCCCCGCAAGCCGTATCCGCGACCGGCGTGGCACATGTGGCCGGCCAGCCCGAAGACGTGGCCTTTCTGACTTGCTTCTTCGCCGGCAATCTCATCGCCCATTTCCACATCAACTGGCTGGCTCCGGTCAAGGTCCGCCGCACCCTGATCGGCGGATCCCAGAAGATGATTGTCTATGACGATCTGGAACCCAGCGAAAAGGTCAAGGTCTATGACAAGGGCATCACCCTGAACGAGCCGGATGGAGTCTACAAAATGATGGTCGGCTACCGGACCGGCGACATGTGGGCTCCCCAGCTGGCTACGACCGAGGCCTTGCGGGAAGAAGCCCGGCATTTCATCGAATGCATCAAGCAGGGCCAACGGCCTTTGACCGATGGCCGCGCCGGATTGAATGTCGTCCGGATTCTCGAGGCCGCCACCACCTCCATGCACAACCGCGGACAACCGGTCGAACTGGACTGAAAGCCAAAGCCATTTTCACCACAGAGGGCACAGAGGTTCTGAAACAGGATGGGGCATGTGGGATTGATTGATCTTGTGTGTTTACCCCTGATTGGTGCCATTCAGGCCATACGCCTGTTGCCCACTGTTGCCCGGTTCCCCCTTTGTGTTCTCTGTGCTCTCTGTGGT
>JAAZBB010000052.1 GCA_012514035.1 Lentisphaerota bacterium
GTGCCGGACACCCGCCCCCCTCGACAGCCACCCCCGTTTGAGCTACGGTACGAAGCAACTCAAAAACAGGCCAACGGCTCTCCCGCTCACCGCTCCTTCGGTGTCATGGCTATTTGAGGCAACACGGGGCCGCCCCCAGGTGGCTTCGCGCCTGCCAGACTGAAAATCATATTGTCGGGGGAACCGACGACCAGGAACGGCGACAATACCACCCGTCGGGCTCTAGCGGAGGCGGCGGGTTAACGCAATGCCCAGGATGAAGAATACGAGGCCCGGCCCCCAGCCGGCCAGAACCGGGCTGAGCAGTTGACGTTTGCCGTAGGCCAGCCCCAGCCCCATGAGGATATAGTAGCCGAAAAATGTCAGCAAGGCCCACAAGATGCCCATGCCCATTCCCCGGCGGCCGCTGTGGGTGCCAAACGGCACTCCGACCAAAATGACGATGAAACACAGCCAGGGAGAAGCCAGACGGTAGTGGTAGTCCACCATTAGTCGGTTGCGGGTTTCCATGGAGATGCCTTCATGCAGCGTCAGAAAACGCCGAATGTCACGCGCAGACCGTTCGTTTGCTTCCTTGATCTCGTTGACGAAGTCTCCGGGGCCTTCGGACAACATGGTCATGTCGAGGTTGGCATAGGATTCAGGCGGCCCGAGAGGGTCGTTATTGGGATTGAAGTAGCGGATTTCCACGCGTTCGAACCACCAGTGGCTGCCCAACCACCGGCCGCGCTCGGCGTCCATCCGGAATTCATCAGAGCCGTCCGGACGTTGCTGGGTGAGATTGATGTCGCGCATTTCAAAGCCCGAGTCGGGGCGCGGATCGAAGGAGTTGACCCGCCAGATGCGACGGCCCCGGACATTTTTATAAGCCAGGTTTTCCGTCAGTCCGGCGGGAGTTCCGCGACCGATGCCCTGTTGGCGCTTGAACTGGCGGGTCCAGTAGGTGGCCCCCGGGTTGAACAGTTCGTTGATCCCCAGCAGCAGCACAGAGGCCAGCAGGCCCGTGACGAGATAGGGCATCATCAATTGCGCCAGACTCAGGCCACAGGCCCGCATGGCCACCAGTTCAGAATTTTTGCCCAGCTGCCAGAGGGCGTAGAGCAGGGCCAGCAGCAGGGAGACAGGCAGAAGATAGGGCAGGTAGGTGGGCAGCAGGATCGCGTAATACAGGAGCACCTCCTGCATGCGGATCTCCGCCTCCATGAAGTCCACGAAATTGGCAAAAAGGTCCACCAAGACCGCAATCAGACAGAATCCGGCGATGACATAAAGCCAGGGCCGGCGCATGTGGCTCAGTAGATAGCGGGTGACCAGTTTCATGGTCGGCCGGCCGGCAGACCCGCACAGGGGGCCGGCGGGAACTCAGGGCGAAGGAATTTGGATTTCATCCGGGATGTCTTCCCGGGTCTTGTCCACCCAGATAAAGCCCCGGCCGTTGCAGAGCGAACAGTTGTCCCGCCGCTCTGCTTCATTGTTGCAGCGCGGGCAGGCGATCTTGACATAGTTTTTCAACCATTCCGTTTTCTCAGGATAGGTGCGGGCCGTCGTCTTGAGGTACCAGGCGGAGAAAGCCACCGCCAGAACGACACCGACGATACCCCACCGTTGCAGGAGAGATTTGTCCACTTTTCTTTTTGCGGGCTGGGCCATGGGTTACTCCATCTTGTCAATAGACTGCCCAATCCTTGACTGCCAAGTCAAGGCGTTTGAGCCTCCCCGCCGCCTTTTTTGTCCGGCCCCTGTCGCACTCCGCCCGGCCGCCCTATTCCATGATCCGGACGATCCAGTCCTGGCCGTCAAACTCTTCGGAGGCGGACCAGATCTGCCCAAGGTTGTTCGTCTGGCAGAAATCTCCCCCAAAGCGGTTGAGTAAATAGCGTTCTTCCGAAGAATCCGCAGATACCCCTTTCAGTTGGATGGCATAGAAATTTTCACCGGGGCGGGTAATCACGGAGGGGATGTCCACTTTCCACAGGTCGAGCATCACCGTGCCCTCCACTGGATGGCCCCGAAAAACAGATTCGGGCCGGGCGGCATCCAGCGTCAGGTTCCGGACCCAGCTGCCCATGATCCAATGGGACATGGAACCGTCCCACCAGCGTACGAAAATCTGTTCGTCCATGTCCCCGGCAAAGTTATGGCAGGTAAGCACGTGAATCGTGACCGTGTCTCCATCGGCGATTTGTTCGCTGCCAGACTGCAGGAATGTGGAATCCCCGCCGGGGACCAATTCCATGAAGCGCGGATCACTGCCGGCGGAATGATAGGCCCAATCGGTGATCAGTTCAGCGCCGAACACGTTCGCGGCCTGCCATGCCAGAACCAGAAATCCAAGACATGTCTTCATCCAGATCACTCCTTTCATGGCTTTCTGCATCGCGGGGCGGAGGAAAGTCCGCCAGCGATGACCCTCATGCGGTGGCGGCCCGGGCCGCCGGCTGGACTTCAAAATCACAGATCAACGGCAGATGATCGCTGTAGCGGATGTGTCGAGCCACCTCGAAATGGGTCACTTGGATTCCTGGGCTGTGGAGGATGAAATCAAGCTGCCAGCGGGGAGCTCGGCTGGGAAAAGTCGGGGCATCGGCCCGGTTGGCGCTGGCCAGACCCAGGGCCTGCATGAAGTCGCGCAATTCCAGTTGGCCGGCGAATGCGTTGAAATCGCCGGCAATCAGATAGGGTTTGTTTACCCCCTTCACGAGCTGGGCCAGATCGGCCAGCTGGGCGGTTCGGCACCGCCGGCCAACCGCGAGGTGGACAATGAAAATGACCACGTTCTCCAGTTCCAGCTCCATGACAAGGCGTTTGACGCCCCGGTGCAGGAAATGGGAACGCTCATAAACCACCGGTCCCCCGCTCAGGCAGGCATTGGCCTGTTGACGCATCAGCGGCAGACGGCTCCACCAGGAATACCGGTTGTATTTCGAGCGGCAAAAGGGGCGCTTCCCCAGTTTCTGCGCGATCAAGTCGGCCTGGCTGCGGTGGCCCGTGCGATAGGAGCCGGAATCGATTTCCACCAGTCCCAGCACGTCCGCCTGTTGTGACCGGAAAAACTGAATCAAGGGATCCAATCGGCGGGTCGTTTTCCGAAAAAAACCGACAAAAGGGAAGGGAAGATGAAATTTGAATCCCGAACCCGTGCCGTAGCGCATGTTGTAAAGCACTAGTCTCATTCGTAATTTTCTAAGTATACGACAACGCGGCGGTTTTTCAAGCGTTTTAGCGGCGATTTGGCTTGGCCCCTGGCATCAACCGAGGGATAAAAGGCATCATGAAAGCGACCGCACTGGTCTTGGCGCCTCATCCCGACGACGAATCGATCACCGGGCTGCTGGCCTTGCGGCTGCAGGTCGAGTGCGGATTCCGGATCGTGGTGGTGCCCGCGACGCTGGGAAGTCGCCGCGATCGTCGGGCCGCCCGCCGGCGGGAACTCCGCGCAGCCTGCGCGTACCTGGGGTTTCAAGTGCGCTTTCCAAAATCCTTGGCAAGCGGTCCAGCGCAGATTTCTGAGCTGCGCGGAATTCTGGAATCGATCCGCCCGGCCGTGGTCCTGCTGCCCCATGCCCGGGATGGCCATCCCACCCATCGGGAGACACATCGGCGGGGCTTGGCGGCCCTGGATGCCGCCGCCCGCCAGTGGGCCGTTGTGGAAACCGAATTCTGGCATCCCTTGGAGCGTCCGAACCTGATGGTTGCAGCCCGTCCGGCTCATCTGGCGAAATTGCGCCGCGCCCTGGCTTGTCACCGGGGCGAGTTGGAGCGCCACGACTATGCCGTCCGCCTGGCCGCCTGGATGAGCGACAATGTCCGGCGCGGCGCGGAGCTAGTCGGGCAACGGGGCGCTCCGGCGCCCGCCATGGCCTATGCCACCCTGTACCGGGCCCGGATCCGGGTCCGGGGCCGCTGGCAGCCGGCATACCGCGGCGGCCGCATGGTTGTCTCGCCGGCAGACCTGGCCGATCTGGCCCAAATATGGCGGGTTGAGGCCCCGCAGATCACGGGCTCAAATCCGGAAGGCTGTCCTGGTCTCAATGAAACATGAACGGCGCGCGCATGAATTCCTGCTGGGCGTCTTCCAGCGCGGGCAGCCTGCGGCAATGATCCAACTGGATGCCGATCGTCTGGCAGGGCGCCTCCAACAACATGTGGAGCCAAGGGGATGACACATGGAGTTCGGCCGGCCGCACCTTGTGGCGCAGCAGGGCGGACAGAATGTGCTCCGGCACCAGGGCCCGCATGGCGTCGATTCCCTGCTCGGACGAAAGCAGTTTGGCTTCCAGAATGAACTGTGAAGCCGAATCGACCATGAGCATCAAAAATGGAAGTTGCCGACGGGTGTTCTTCTTGCCGATGGGCACAGGCAGCATCATTACGCCCGTTTCAATTTGCAGCCCGGAGAGGGGCAATGCCTTGAGATCGTTGAGAACCGCCATCGGCATGGTCATTTCATACTTCTTGATGTGCGTTGGCGTTCGCATCATCCGTTTTATCCAGCCGCCAGGCGTGCCTTGGTCGTCCGCCGCGAAAACCAGAACTTCCCCGCCGGGTGACGCCGGGGGCAGCCGGCCTGGATCCTTCCTGAGCTGCGGGGCGAATTCCATGACCTGCTGCAAACACGGCCGCAACACGTCGGCCTCGGCCGGTTCAATGAACCACGGGACATATCCCGGGTGATAACTCCGGAAACATGGCCAGGAATGGGCTCCCCGTGGTGTATAGCCCAGTTGTTTTATGATCTTTTTTTCCGGGGCTTCCAGTTGTCCGGCCTCGCCAATTTGAACTCATGGCATCCTCGGACTCCGGGCGGTGGTGAACGCTACAAGCGGCGATGGATCCGGGTTTATCCGAAAAAACTTTCTTCTCCGGATTTCCGCTCATTTTCGAAGATGCAGATCTGCTGGCGCATGGTCAGGCAAGCTTGCTTGAAGCGTTTGCCGGCCTGCATGAACTGGCTTTCCTTGCGGGAGGGCGTGCTCCCGTCCGGGGCGTTTTCCGGGCCCGGCGGCTTCCGCGCCCATTTCATGAAGGCCAGGCACTCATCCACGAAATTCAACAGATCGCGATAGATGCCCTTGGGCAGGTTTTGGGCGCCATCCTTCGAAAGGATCAGCGTGTGCAGGCCCGGAACAATCTTCACCACATCGGCCTTGTATTGCGCATCGATCTGGCGAGCCAGGGCGTCCCATTCGATTCCAAAGCGGTCCTCATGGCTGGACAGATCCAGGGTCAGGCGTTCCGCGATGTCCAGCAGGGCCAAAACATCTTGGTAAATCCGAACCCGGGTCTTGGATTCGGCCTGGTGCTGGGCCTTGAGCTGGATCCGCTGGCTGCGGACCAGATCCGAACGATTCCCCATGCGGATGGGCGGCAGCTTTTTGGGCGGATGGGGTTTCATGGACAATTCGTTTGCCGGAGGTCACCAGCCGTTATGACGCCTCCAGAATCTTGATGGCTTCCATGGCGGTGCGGATCGCCTCGTCGATGCCCACTTTGGCGATAATGGGAGCGTCGGCATAGGTCAGACCGATGGTCGCCAGCACTTCGCCGGCGCGGACGCGGCGGATGGTGGACACAACGAACAGGGCAGCGGATTCCATTGAGGTCGAAATAACGTTGGATTTATACCATGCATTCCACTTGGCGTCGATCTCTTCGCGGATCGGGATGTCCTTGTCCTCGATGAAGAAAGCATCCTTGCAGTGGCCGATGCCGGTATGGGCGCGAATCTTCAGCTTGCGGGCGGCTTCGCGCAGGGCCAGGGTCACATCGAGGTCGGCGACGGCCGGATAGGAAAGCGGCACGTACTGGCGGGAGGTGCCTTCCTCGCGCACGGCGCCGGTGGTGATGCACAGGTCGCCCAGTTTCACCTCGCGCTGCAGCGCGCCGCAGGTACCGATGCGGATGAAGGTGTCCGCGCCACACTTGATCAGTTCCTCGACCGCGATGGCGGTGGAGGGGCAGCCGATGCCCGTCGAGCAGCAGGAGACCTTGATGCCGTCCACCGTTCCGGTGAATGTTCGGTACTCGCGGTTGAAGGCCACTTCCTTCGCGTTGTCAAAATACGACGCGATCAGCGGCACGCGGCCCGGATCGCCCGGCAGCAGCACGTAGCGGCCGACGTCGCCCCGCTTCAGGTGCACGTGGTATTGCATCTCGGCGGCTTTCTTCGCCGCTTTTTTCATTTTCTTGGCCATGGGAGATTTTCCTTTCGGTTGCTTACAGGGTTTCCTTGGCCAGTTCTTTCCAGAACTGGAGGATGAGCTTTTTCATGCTGGCCATGGCCTTCTGGGAGGTCTCGAAGACTTCCTGGTGGGTCAGGGCCTGGTTGAGAATGCCGGCGGCCATGTTGGTGATGCAGGAGAGTCCGACGACGCGCAGGCCGGCCGCGTTGGCCAGCATGGCCTCGGGCACGGTGCTCATGCCGACGGCGTCGGCGCCGAGCGTGCGCCACGAGCGGATTTCGGCGGGCGTCTCGTAGGTCGGGCCGGTGCCGGCGAAATAGACGCCGTGGCGCAGCGCCACCTTGGCCTTCTTGCCGGCGCGGGCGAGCGCGCCGCGGAGCTTGCGGTCGTAGATGAACGACTGGTCGGGGAAGCGCGGGCCCCAGAACGGATCGTGCGCGCCCAGCAGCGGCGTGACGCCCATCATGTTGATGTGGTCGTCGATGATCATCAGATCGCCCGGTTTCCACTTCGGGTTGGTGCCGCCGGCGGCGTTGGTGAGGAAGACGGCCTTCGCGCCGAGGCTCTTCAGCAGGAAGAGCGGCGTGGCGACGGCTTCCCAGCCCGCACATTCGTAGTAGTGGCGGCGGCCCTGGAAGACGAAGGTTTCGATGCCGGCGGATTTGCCCCAGACGAGACGGCCGGCGTGGCCGGCGACGCCGGCCTTGCCCAGGCCGGGAATCTTTTCGTAGGACAGCACGCCGAGCGGTTCGAAGGAATCGGCGATGTCGCTGAGGCCGGAGCCGAGAATCATGCCGAGCTGCGGTTTGGCCTTGGGAAAGGCTTTTTTCACGGCCGCGAGAGAGGCTTCGAGCGGTTTGCGGAGGATCATGGGTTTTCCTTTCTTTTGGACGAGGTATGTCAGCCCGTGACGCGGGCGACGATGGGTTTCGGCGCGGCGACGGGCTGGGCCGAGATTTCGAAGGCCTTCTCGACGTAGACCATGGCCTGCGCGAGTTTTTCTTCGGAATTCGCATGCACGACGACGAGCGGCTGGCCCTTTGCGATCTGGTCGCCGATCTTGGCGAGGCCGGAGGTGCCGACGCCATAGTCGATCTTGTCGTCGGTCTTCTGGCGGCCGCCGCCGAGGACGAGGACGGCCCGGCCGATGGATTCGGCGTCCACCTTGGCCAAGTAGCCGGCGGCGGGGGCGGGGAAGGGCTTCACGATGGAGGCCTTCGGCAGCTTGGACAGGTCGTCGAGCACGGAGACGTCGGCGCCGTGTAGCACGGCCATTTCCTTGAACTTTGCGAAGGCGGCGCCGGAGGCGATGATCTTCTTAAGAATGCCGGTGGCCTCTTCCACCGTGGCGGCCTTCTTGCCCAGCACGAGCATTTCGGCGGTCAGGGCGAGGGTGATGTTCATCAGGTCTTCGCCGGCGTGCTTCCCTTGCAGGCATTCCATGGATTCGATGATTTCCAGCGCGTTGCCGGCGGTGCGGCCCAGCGGCTGGTTCATGTCCGTCAGGAGCGCGACCATGCCCTTGTTCATGGCCTTGCCGACGCGGACCATGGACTGGGCGAGGGCGGTGGCGTCTGCGATCGTGCGCATGAAGGCCCCAGCGCCCCATTTGACGTCGAGCACGAGCGAATCGATGCCTTCGGCCATCTTTTTGCACATGATCGAGGCCGTGATCAGCGGAATCGACGCCACCGTGCCGGTGACATCGCGCAGGGCGTAGAGCTTCTTGTCGGCCGGCGCGATCTCGCCGGTCTGGCCGATCATCGAGAATCCGCACTTGTGGATCGTCTCGATGAACTGCTTCTCGGAGAGATTGACGTTGAAGCCGGGGATGGACTCGAGCTTGTCAAGGGTGCCGCCGGTGATGCCGAGGCCGCGGCCCGAAATCATTGGAACGGCCAGGTCCGCGCAAGCGGCGAGAGGTGCGAGAATGAGCGAGACCTTGTCGCCGATGCCGCCGGTGGAGTGCTTGTCCACCTTGGGCAGCGTGATCGAAGAGGTGTCGACCATTGCCCCGGAGTGCATCATGGCATAGGTCAGGACGGCGGTTTCCTCGGGCGTCATGCCCTTGAGGAAGATCGCCATGGCCATGGCCGACATTTGATAGTCGGGGATCGTGCCCCGGGTGAACCCGTTGATGAAGAACCGGATTTCCTCGGCGGACAGGGCGTGGCCGTCGCGCTTCTTTTCAATAATCCATTGAGGGACCATGGCGAGTCTCCGATCTTAATATTCAATGTCCAATCATCAATATCCAAGTGAACAGCCGCGCGGCTCACCGCGCCGGGCTACAACAACAGCCGGGAGGCCGGGGCGGTGACCCGGCGTATTTCTAGACAAACGACGCGCCACGGGGGATGGTGGGAATGGAGAAGAAGCGGGCAAGGGATTGGGCGATGTCGTAAAAACCGCGGCGAATGCCGAGGGATTCGCAGTCCTCGCCGGGACGGTATACCAGCAGGGGAACATATTCACGGGTGTGGTCGCTGCCCGCAAAGGTCGGGTCGTTGCCATGGTCGGCGGTGAGGATCAGCATGTCGTTGGGGCCAATCAGGGGCAGGTAGCGTGCCAGCCACTGATCCGTCAGCTCCAGGCTGTGGGCATAGCCCTTGGCATCGCGGCGATGGCCATAGACCATGTCGTAATCGATGAAGTTGGCCATGATGAGGCCAGCAGGCTTTTCCCGGGTCCATTTTTCCACAAGGGCCTGGGAGTCGGCGTTGTTGCCGGTATGGACGGATTCGGTAATGCCCCGGTGGGCGTAGATGTCCTCAATCTTGCCCACCGCATACACCGGGATACTCCGTGCCACGAGGCGTTCCAGGATGGTTTGCTCGTCAGGCAGGTAAGCGAAATCCTTGCGATTCTCCGTCCGCTTGAAGGCGCCCGGCCGGCCCACGAAGGGCCGGGCGATGACGCGTCCCACGCGCAGGGGATCGCAGAGGCGGCGGGCGATGTCGCAATAGCGGTACAGTTCGGGAACCGGGACGATCTCCTCGTGGGCGGCGATCTGAAAGACGCTGTCGGCCGAAGTGTAGCAGATCAACGCGCCGGTTTTCAGGTGTTCTTCGCCGAGTTCTTCAATAATGACGGTCCCGCTGGCGGCCTTGTTGCCGATGAGTTTGCGGCCGGTCTCCTGCTCAAAAGCCGCGATGAGGTCAGGAGGAAAGGAGTTGACGGGGGGGAAATTGTGGAAGCCGGGCATCACTTCGAGGCCGGCAATTTCCCAGTGACCGGTGATGGTATCCTTGCCATCGGACATTTCGCGCATGGCGCCCCAGGAGGCGATGGGGGCCGCCGCGGGCGGCACGCCTTCGATCATGCCCTTGGGGGTGTGGGGCAGCAGGAGGGGAATGTTGCCGAGTCCCATGCTCTGCAGGGTCGGGACGTTGAGTCCGCCGGCGGCGGCGGCGAGATGGGAAAGAGTCGAGGCACCGGTATCGCCGTATTCGGCGGCGTCGGGGGCGGCGCCGATGCCTACGGAGTCAAGGACAATCAGAATGGCTTTCAAAGAGGACCTGCTTTCTGTTCCGCGTCCGGCGCGGCGGGGATTTAAGGATCTCAATATTCAATATCCAATAACCTATGTCCAAATTATCAATCAAACAGCCACCCGACGAGGGCGTCGGGTCTCCATTCCGGATGGAGCCGGCACGCCCTCGCGCCGGTCTAGATTGAAAAACCCCGTTTTCACGGGGTTTTCTCGGTTTCAATGGAATCCACGATGCCTACAATCACACTTCGCACCGGCCCATCTTTGGATTCGAGCACCTGACGGGCTCCATTTCCTTCGTCCAGGACCAGAACGGTCTCGCCGGGGCCGGCGCCGGCGCGATCGATCGCGACCAGATAGCCGGACGCGGGCTTGCCGTCCGGTTCGATCCGTTCCACCACCAGCATCTTCTTGCCGTCGTAGAAGGGATGGTTGATGGTGGAGTGGATGTTGCCGATGACCTTGCCGATGATCATGCATCGCCCCCTTTCCACTTAGGGGCTTCGACGCCGTCCACAATGCCGATGATGGCATGGTCCACGGGGACAAACCATGGTTCCAGGGCCAGGGCGGCCTCGCGTCCGCCTTCGTAGTACACCCGCTCACCCGGGCCGGCCATGCGGGTGCCGTCGGCGCAGACGATCGGAGCGCCTTTGGGGCTCCCGTCCTTGGCCAGCGGCTGGACCCACAAGAGGGACACGCCCTGCAGGCCCTCATAGACCTGCGTTGCGACCACGGTTCCGATGACTTTTCCCAGCAGCATGGTGTTCTCCCGTCGGTCAGGATGCAATTTCTCCTTCGAGGGCCAGCGGGGTGGCGAGATCGAAGCGGGTCGAGACGGAAATCTGTCGGAGGAGGGCGTCGTGGGGGGAGGTGAGCAGCCGGTGCTGGGCCGGGATACCCCGGGTTTCCAGCACGGAAAGGGCGATGTCCTGGGCGGCTTCGACATCATAGAGATCGCCCTGCAGGATGGACAATCCCCGGCCGTGCATGCGGGGATCGCCGGCGCGGAACTCCACGAGTTCCACCGGCACGCCTTTCATGGCGCGTTCGATGGCCTGGATGTTGCAGGAAACCGTCGGGGTTTCCAGAACCCACAACGGGCCTTCGCCCGCGTGGCGGACATTGCCGAGGATCCCATCGTACAGGTCGGAATGAATGTCGGGCAGGAAGGTGTCGTCGGCCACCTGCAAGCCCCCGTGAAACAGAGCCTCTGCATGGGCTTCGGCCACCGAGGCGGTCGTCCCCGCCAGGAGGATGAGAAAGCGGCCGGCACCGATGGTGCCGGAGCGGATCAGGGAGATCGGTGATTTCTTCAGCAGGGCATCGGCGGCGAACAGGCCGACGGGGACACTGTTGAATTCAATGGCGGCGAATGCGGGGTGGGGCTTCATCAGACGATCCGGAAATGGTCAATCAGGGCGCATCGGCGCCAGCGGGAGAAGCTGCGGGGGGTGGTCAGGCCTTCGCCGGTGGGCGAGGCGATGGTGAACGAGGTGAAGCCTTCGCCGCCGAAGCCGAGGCCGGCCTGCGAACGGCCGTTCTTGACGAAGATCGAACAGTTGCACTGGCGGGCCATCTTGGAGAGCTTGTCGATGTTCTTCGAATGCATCAGGGCCGTGTGGTAGTTGAAGCTTTCCATCTGCAGGGCGATATCGATGGCGTAATCAACGTTGGGGGCGCGGGTAATGGGCATGACCGGCATCATCTGCTCGGTCCAGAGCAGGGGATGGTCCTCGGGCACCTCGACAATGGCGAGTTTGGTGGTGGAGGGCGCCGAGATGCCGATTTCGGCGAGGATTTTGTCGGCATTTTGGCCGATCCACTTGCGGTTGACGGTGGCATGGCCGCGCGGCCCGGCCATTTTACTGAAAATGACCTGCTCCATGGCAGGAATCTTGGATTTGTCGATCAGCACCGCGTTGTTGCGGGTCATGGCCTGGATCAGCTTGTCGGCAACGGAGGCGACCACGACGGTTTCTTTTTCCTCCACGCAGATCATGTTGTTGTCGAACGAGGCGCCGAGAACGATGTCGCTGGCGGCCTTGTCAATATCGGCGGTCTCGTCCACCACGACCGGAGGATTGCCCGGGCCGGCGCAAATGGCACGCTTGCCGCTGGACATGGCGGCCTTGACGACACCGCCGCCACCGGTGACGACGAGCACCCGGATGTCGGGATGCTTCATGAGCTGGCCGGCGGATTCGATGGAGGATTCGCCCACGCAGACGGCGGTGTTGGGCGGGCCGCCGGCCGCCATGACGGCCTTGTTGATCAAGGCGACGGTCTCGACGGAGCAGCGCCGCGCGGAGGGGTGGACATTGAAGACAACGACGTTGCCAGCGGCGAGCATGCCGATGGCATTGCAGATGATGGTCGAGGTGGGGTTGGTGGTTGGGGTGATGGCGCCAATGATGCCGTAGGGGGCCGGTTCCATCAGGGTCAAGCCATGGTCGCCGGTCCAGGCGGTTGGGGACAGGTCTTCGGTGCCGGGGGTCTTTTCGATAACGAGCTGGTTTTTAAGGATTTTGTCTTCGAAACGGCCGTAGCCGGTTTCGTCGGCGGCGGATCGAGCGAGGGCGGTGGCGTTCTCGCGCATGACGGTTCGGATGCTTTGAATGACTTGTTCGCGCCGGGAGAGGGGCAGGGCGGAAAAAGCGGGAAAGGCGGACTTGGCGGCGGCGACCGCCTCATCCACCGTGGCGTATACGCCGACGGCGCCGGCTGGGATGGCGGGCGCCTGGACGGTCGGAGCCGGAGCCGCGGCGGGAGCGGCGGTGCCGCGCAGGTCGCCGGCAATGCGCCGGGCGATGGCTTCAATGTCTTGGTCGGTCAGTTTCATGGCGACTCCCGCGGATGGCAGGTTTCGGTGGGCGGACGCCGCGGCGCGGCGTCCCGATCTCACTTGATATATTTGGTTTTGCCGTTGATTTCCCAGGTGTCCACGATGGCCATGATCACGGTGTCAACGGGTTTGTTCTGCGTCAGAGTCGTTTGGCGCGCGGAAGAACCAGCCGCGGTCAGAACCATTTCGCCGGGGCCGGCGCCCATGGCATCGGCGGCGACGACAAACGAAGAAGTTTCCTGGCCGTCGGTGTCCACGAGGCGCACAAGAAGAAAACGGATCCCGTCCAGGACAGGTTCCTTGCGGGTGGAAACAACGGTGCCAACGACTTTGCCGAGATTCATGCGGCCTCCGGGGGAAATGGAACGAACAAGATACACAAATGCAGCGGGCCATGTCTGGATGGATTGTAGCCGCGCCCGCTGGGCGCGGGGCGGTTTAAATCCCCGGCCTCAACGAGGCCGGCTGCAGTAAATCCATGCAACTCCAATTTCATGATCATACCCATTTGAACAGGGTTGGCGGAAGCCGTCCGGCAGCTGCCGGACGGCTCGCACCACTTCCTTGGCAAGGGTTACTTGCCGCCCTTGGCGATGACGCGGCCCAGCGGGAGCACCGCATCCACGTTGGCGTGGGGGCGGGCGATCACATGGACGGCGACCACTTCGCCGACGCGGCCGGCGGCGATCTGCCCGGCGTCGCAGGCGGCCTTGACGGCGGCAACGTCGCCGCGGACGATGACGGAGGTGAAGCCTCCACCCGTCTTTTCATAGGTGACCAGCTCGACCTTGGCGGCCTTGACCATCGCATCCGCGGCTTCCACCGTGGCGGGGAAGGAACGGGTTTCAATCATGCCTAATGCATCTGCCATGTTCGTACCTCTTGTTGTTTGTTGTTTTCCTAAAGGATCCCTACTGTCGGGAGCCGGAACCTTCCGCACGGCCGCTGACGGCTTCGATCGCGGCTTCGGCGGCACGGTAGGCGACATCGATATCGCGCTCTTCCCCGCCGAGCCAGATGCGGCCGAACGAGCCGAAGGTGATGACTTCCAACACGTTGATGTTGGCCGCCTTCTCGGCTTCGTTGGCCGCAAGGGCGGCATAGCCGGCGGGAGCGACCTCCATGATGTAGAGCGACTGCCCGCGGGTGATCATGTTGCCATGCCGCATGCGGTTGATGAGCATGGTCTGATGGTCGTCAATGTTGCGGATGACCTGCGAGGAGTAGACTTTGGGTTTGATGCGCTGGTCTTCGGTGAGGTCGAGATCCTTCAGGATCGCGGCGCCAGCCTGGCGCACGTCGGCCTGCGAGTCCGAGTGAATCTCCAGCATGCCGTAGAGGCGTTCGACGATCTGCATGCCGGGCCGCACGCGCGTGGACTTGAGGGCCACATCGGTGACCTGGTTGATGGCGATGCCCGGGGAAATTTCGACAAACAGCGAGGCCTGGCCTTCGACAGGCAGGTAGCCCTTGGCCACGGTCGCCAGGAACGAGGCGAACTGCGGCTGCAGGCTGTCGATGAATACGTAGGTCCTGAGTTCTGCCATGGGGAGCTCCTTTATTTTCCGCCGCAGGCGGCCGCGGCTTCTTCCATCATTTTCACACTGTTGGAGGATCCGATCCGGGTCGCCCCGTGGCGGATCATCAGCATGGCGTCCGCATAGGTGCGCACGCCGCCGGACGCCTTGACGCCGAGGCGCTTGGGCGCAACGGTGCGGGCCATCAGGGCGATGTCTTCGGCGGTGGCGCCGCCCTTGTTGAAGCCGGTGGAGGTCTTGACGTAGTCGGCCCGGGCCTTCATGGAGGCCACGCAGGCCTTGGCAATCTCGTCTTTCGTCAGCAGGCACGTCTCGAGGATCACCTTGAGCAGGGCGCCGCCGTCCTTGCAGGACTCGGCCACGGCGCGGATGTCGCGCGTGACACCGTCCCAGTCTCCGGACTTGACGAGGCCGACATTGATGACCATGTCGATTTCCCGGGCGCCTTCGCGAATCGCACGGCGGGCCTCCAGCGCCTTGATTTCCGGAGTGCCGGCGCCCAGGGGGAAGCCGACCACCGCACAGACCTTGACGGACGAGCCCCGCAGGAGCTGGGCGACATAGCGCACCCACGAGGAATTGACGCAGCAACTGAAGAAATTGTGCTGGAGGGCTTCCTCGCACAGCTTCTTCACGTCGGCCTGCGTGGCCTCGGGCTTGAGGAGGGTATGGTCGATCATCCGCGCCAGTTGGGCGGGGGGCAGGGGGGCGCTACCGCCCGGGACGGAGGCGCTGCCACCGCTGACGATTTGCTTCACGCGTTCCGCGATGCGCGCGACATCCTGAGGGCTCAAGTCCAATTTCATCTCCTTGATGGCCGCCATGACGGGAGTGCCCGCCCGGGCGCTTTCGAGGTCCTGGATCATCTTGACGCGCCGAAGGTGCCTCTCTTCAGTGCAATCAGTGGCGAGGAAGACATCCGCGATGGCTTTCGCCTGTTCGAAATCCGTCTGGCCGGCGCCGAGGGTGAGGACGTTGGCCCCGTTGTGCTGGCGGGAATTCTTCGCCAGCGCCTCGTTGTAGCATGCCGCCGCCCGGACGCCGGGGATCTTGTTGGCGGTCATGGCCGATCCGATGCCGGCGCCGTCCACCATGATGCCGAAGTCGCAACGGCCCGCAGCCACCGCCCGCGCCACCGCCGCGGCAAAAACGGGATAGTCCACCGCCTCCTTGGAATGGGTTCCGACATCCGTGACGTTGTGGCCTTGGCTCTTGAGCCAGCCGACAAGCTGGGTTTTCAGCACAAAGCCGCCATGATCGGAGCCAAGCGCGATTCTGCAACGACGGGCAGACATAATGGCCGGTATGTTTACCCTATCGCAGGCAGAGGGCAAGCATTAACTGGCAAAACACGCAAAAAACAGGTGAACCGTTTTCATAGAACCTAAAATTTATCCTGCCTCCCGGGCGAACACGAATGGGGTGGTTGTCCGCTTCCAGAAATTGTATTCCACGGTGTGGAAATTCACACAAAATGGGTCTGCGGTGTGATCTGGCAACAGCCGGATTATCGGCGTTCGAAATCCGATCCCCCGTGCGCTATCGCGGGAGCATGGAAGCAGTTATGACAGATGCTGCGCGATGAGTTCGCGGGTGGCTTCTGCCAGGTTAACTTCGCTGGTGCGATTGTCCGCCGACATACGGGGGAGAAATCGGACGGTCACGCGGGTCAGGAAGCGGGGCAGCCGTTTGCCGCGGGGCAGGGCCCGAATGGCACCACTGATGGCGACGGGAATGACCGGCACGTCCAGTTCCAGCGCCATGGCGGCAAAGGTGGAACGGAAATCCCCGATCTGGCCGTCGGCCGACCGGGTGCCTTCCGGAAAGATCAGGAGGTTGCCGCCCCGGCGGACGGCTTGGACCATCATCTGGATCGAAATCTGCACATCCCGACCGACTTCCACCACGATGACATTGCACCGTCCGGCGAGCCACTCCAACAGGCCCTTCTTCACGTGTTTGCGCTTGGCGTAGTAGTAGGTGCGGCGCAGAAACGGATTCGTCAGGAACATCGAGACGAACAGGCCATCGATGTAAGACTGGTGGTTGGCGACCAGGATGCAGGGCTCGTGCGTGGGCAGATGGGCCTGTCCCTCGGCGCGCACGCGGAAGCACAGGCGCAGCAGGCAGCCCAACAGCGTTTTCAGGAAGGGGTGGACCCAGGTGGACCGCGGCAGATCCATCTGCGGGTCCTCGGGGCGGGCCTTGAGCAGGCTGTCCCAGGCTCCGGCCCCCTGCCGGAAGAAGATGCGGTTCTCATCGGCGTGCTTGGCCAGCGCCAGGACCGTCGGATATTCCTGGAACACGGATTCGGGCAGCTTGACCCCGAAGGTCTTCTCGATGAAGACCAGGACGGACAGGCGCGCGAGGGAGTCGAGAGCCAGATCCATTTCCCAGTGGGCGCCGGGCGACACGCGGAGGCATTCCAGTTCCGTCCGCAGAAAACGATCAAAAGCCACATAGGCCGGGCCAAGGTCCGCAGGCTTGGGCTCGGGGGTGGAGTCGCCGCTGAACGTGCCGACGGCCAGGGCCGCCAGCTCATGTCGTTTGAGTTTGCCCAGGCGGGTCTTGGGCAGGTCGACGGATACAATGGTCAACTGGGTAATCTTCTTGGCCGGCGGCGCCAGGCGGTTGTAGGGTTCCAGCAGGTTCCATCGAAAATGCTCAGCCTGCTGGGCGGGTACGCCGCCGAGAAAACCGGAGACGGGCTGGATCAGGGCGTGCAGGAGATCATCGCGGAAGGTGACGGCCACATCCTTGATGTCGGGCGAGAGGGTCATTAACTTATCCTCCAGCTCGGCGGGATTGACCTTCTTGCCGTTGGGCAGGACGATGATTTCCTTCTTCCGGCCGGTGATGAAGAGATAGTCGTCGGAGTCGAGGTAGCCGACGTCGCCGGTATGGAGCCATCCGTCCTGGATGGCTTCGGCCGTGGCGTCGGGGTTTTTCCAGTATCCGGGGAAGACGTGCGGGCCGCGCGCCAGGACTTCGCCGTTCTCGATGCGCACGGAATCGGGCAGGCAGGGATTGCCGCAGGAGCCCAGACGGATCGCCCCCGGACGGGGGAACGTGATCATGGGGGCGCATTCGGTCATGCCGTAGCCTTCGAGGATTTCAAAGCCGCAGATGGCCAGGTCCCGGGCGACCGCGCGGTCGAGCGGAGCTCCTCCGGACACCATCTGACGGAGACTGCCGCCGAACTTTTTCTGTACCGGCCGGAGCAGCACGCGCGACACACCCAGCCGGCCGATGGCGGCGGACAGGCGGTAGAGCAGGCGGCCGATGGGGGAGTGAAACAGCTTGTCGATGATGGCTTTGCGGAACAAGGCGTACAGCCGGGGTACGCCAATGAGGATCGTGACACGGTGCTGCTTCATGGTGGAGATCATTTCCGCCGGGTCGAGGGAATGAGCCAATACGATGGTCCCGCCGGAATACAGGGGAGCCAGGATGCACCCCATGAGCGGCAGGATATGATGCAGGGGCAGGAGCGCAAAAATCCGGCTCTCCGGCCGGAAGATCGGCACCCGGTCGCAGACGGACTCCAGATTGGTCAGGAGGTTGCCGAAGTTCAGCATGACGCCCTTGGGCGCGCCGGTGGTGCCGGAGGTATAGAGGATGGCTGCCAGCTCGTCGGCGGCGCCGGATGCCAAGGGCTCGGCGAGCCCGGCGCCGAACGGCACAGGGGGAAATTCCTCGACATCGAAACAGAGAATCTGCGGGGCAAGCTCTGGAAGGCCCCGAAGGGCATCCTTCAAAACCGGCAGGGTTTTGCTGGAACAGAAGGCTGCAACGGGCCCGGTCTGCTCCAGGATGTAGGCCACCTCGCCCGCAGGGCTGAAGGCGTCCACCGGCACCACCACGCCCCGATTGCGCCAGATGGCATACAGGGCGGCGATCCACTCGGGGCGGTTCTCCGAAAAGATGACCACCCGATCGCCCGGCGCGGAGGGATAGAGGGCCGCCAGGGCCGCGGCATGCGTCAACAGGTCGGAATAGGACAATGGAGTATCGCGCCAGACAATGGCCGGCTTGGCGCGGGGATGCAGCAGTGTGAAGGCGGGGACGGCGGCGGGGGGTGGGGTCATGGGCCTTCTCCAAGGGGGTGATTGTCAGCGCGGGAGTTGAAACGTGAATTCGCCGTTTGGGGTCTGCCGGACATAGCGACGCGGCACATCGCCGAACCGGTCGGGATGCCACGAATGAGAGGTGGAGGTGTCGGATGTCCAGATTAAATGGGTGGAAGAGACATGCTGACGCTCGGTGGTGGTCTCGCTTTCGGAAATCGTCTGGATGACCATGGGCTGCACGAAGCCTTCGGCGATTTGCAGCACGCGGGCCGGCCCGCGGGCCGGAAGGAAATCCGCAGGGGCCCGGCCGTAGAGAATCAACGAGTGAAAGTCATAGTCTGCCCGGGCGATGAAGCTGGTGGCGACGCCCTGCGCATCGGTCCGGATGACGCGCAGGCGTTCATCGTCCTGCAACTCGCCAGTGACTTCCGTCCGTTGGGGCCCGTCGATCCGGACCGCCTGGAAGCGTTCCACGGTGCCGTCGTCGCGGAAGGTGGCGGCCAGGTCCTCGGAATAAGGATGCTGGGCCACGAAGACGTGCAGTTGAGCCGCAAAGGATGCGGTCACGGTGGTGGAGCCGTCCGCCCGGGCGATGGATACAGTCTGGGTGGCCGCCACCGCATCCTTGAACCAGACGTCATAGGCAACGGTGCGGGATTCGCCGACAGCCCCGCCGCCCAGCCCCGCCGTCATCAGCAGGGTCGCCATCCAAACACCGCATCCTTTGTTCATGTCGTCATCCTACGACACCCCTGTCCCGGGGACAATCCCAGACGAACACAAACAGGCCGCCTGAAAAGTCGGGGTCGACTCCGAACCCGTCCGAGTCGGGATGGTTATGGGGCGGGAGGAACGATGGTGATCTTGTACATGCGGAGGGGGCGGTCGGTTTCCACCGGCAACGCGCCCGTGGTGTTGACATTCGTCTGCAGGACCGTCCAGTTCCAGGCATTTCCCACGACCGCGTCCGCGGCATGGATGACATAGGCCCGGGGCGCCCCGGACAGGCTCTTGTCCATCTGGAGATCTGCTTCGAGGCTGTCCACGGGCTGAATCCACTCAATCCTTGGATAGGAGTCAGGATCCCGCGGGTCGGTGTCCGCCCGATATTCCTCCTCATTGGTGTAGGGGTCGCCGTCATAGTTGTCCTCCGGGGCGCCGTTGGCGCCATCGGGATCAAGTCCGACCGCCGCGGCCCAGACTTCGTAGGGCGTGGGCGGCTGCTCGGCGGTGACGGTGATGGTGATGAGCTGTTCGTCGTAGCCGTCGCGCCCGGTGGCGGAAAACAGGAACGTGTGGGGCCCGGTTTCGCCGGTCACCGGCGTGAACGAGAAGCTGTTCGGCGCGGTGAAGTCCCAGTTGTTCGGCGCCAACGTGCTGGCGCAGGCGAGGGTGACGGTGTCGGCCGGATCCTGCGTGACATTGACCGAGAAGGCGAGGGTGGCGCCGACGGAGATGGTGCGGTTGGAAAGGCCCGTGATGACCGGTGCGGGATAGCGGTCCGGGTTGGCGAACATGTCATTGACACTGGTGGCGGTCATGCCGGCCGTCCGGTCGAGCAGGCGGATGTACTGGGCCTGACCGCCCTGATAGGTGGCGTTGGACTGGAAACCGACATAGATGCCGTTGGCGAGAAGTTCGCTGCCTGGGGTGCCTGCTCCCCACAGGTAGTTGGTGGGATTCGCGGAAGCGATGTCCACCACGTTGTAGAGATGGTCGGCCTGGATGCCGAACCAGTTGGCGCCGGTGCCGGTGACCGCATCGACCTTGAAACTGCCGCCGCGGCTTTCATTGGCGCGGAAGTTGTTGTTTACAAAGACGAACACGACGTCCTGGGTGGACACCGGTGCGCCCGGCTGCTGGAACTTGGCAACGGCGAAGATGTCCGGATCCCAGCCGCTGGTGTCCGTGCGCGAGAGGAAGTAATTCTGCTGGGAGCGCAGGGCGGGGGAATTCTGGCGGGCCTGGTTGAGTCGGCTATACACGGCCCGCATGTCCTCCTTCCATGTCGCGGCGTTCCAGATGTTGGTCATGTGGTTGAAGCGCTTGAAGTGAGGGATGGACTTGCCGAAGTTCATCTCGTAGCGCGCAAAGTTGTTCAGCGGGTCAATGCCCATGGAGAAGTCGGTGCGGGGCCCATAGACGGCGGCATCGTTCTGGCCGCCCATTTCCTGGCCGTAGAAGACCATGGGCACGCCATCCATGGCGGCATTGATGGCATACGCGTAGATCAGGCTCCACTGATCGTCGGTGGGAAAAACCTCGTCGTGCGACAGGATGTTCAGAAGGATGGGCGACATTTCAAAGGCATTCTTGCGGACGTCGTAGGCCTCCCATAGCAAGCCGGTGGTGCGGTTCGGGAGGTTTTCTTCGTGCCCGTACGTCTTGTAGGCAAAGTAATCGTTCCGCCAGATGTACATGATGTTTTCGTTGAGGATGTCGAACTGGCGGGAGGAGCGGTAGCCCACGCCGTGGCGCGGAGAGCCGTTCACCACGACAAAGCCGTCGAGAGACTCGGCCATGAAGAGGAAGTCCCATTTCACGGTGCGGGTCTTGTTGATGGTGTATTCCCAGAACAGGTTGGGAAGGCCCTGCGCGAAGTCGCAGCGCAGGCCGTCGATGCCTTTATGGGACTGGTTCTTGGGGGTGCCGGCGGGATGGCCGGTCTTCTGAATCCAGTAGGCCGGATAGGCGGCGAAGTACTCCCACAATTCGCGAGTCGCTTCGGTGGTGAAGCCCTCGAAGTAGTCGTCTTCGCGGAGCTGACGCTTGTGCCACGAGCTGCCCCAGAACCAGTCCATGTTGGCCGGAGGCTTTTGCACCAGGGTGTCATAACGGCCGAAGAAGAAATCGGCGGCGTCGGACCAGCGGGTCAGGGGCGGGCTGAAGAAGTCGAAGCGGTCGGGCGCGACCGCGATATCGGTATCGCCCATGGCTGTGAAGTAGCTGGCGGGTTCCCCGTAGCTGTCCTTCTTGGAGTACCAGGCGGGCCGCACGGCCGAAATGCGGTCGGCGGGGTTGATCGCCACGCCCTGGGAATTTTTCAGGCCCATGGTGACGGCCATCTGGCCGATCTGGCAGTCCCAGGCGGAGTGATTGAAGGTGCCGTCGAGCATGACGCCGATGCCGTGGGCATCGTAGTGGGCGACGAAATTGGTGAATTCCGTCATGGCCTGAGCCGGAGTATCGGGATCGCCCAGGACGGGATTGACCGCCCAGTAATCCCGCACGGCGTAGGGCGAGCCGGGATCATAGGGTTGCCCGGTGGTGGGATCGGTTTCCCGTCCGATGGTTCCGATGGGATGGATGGGCTGGAGCCAGACCATGTTGGCGCCGAGCTCGCGGAGCTTGTTGGTGCTGATCCCGTTGGGCCGGCCGGTGTCGTCGAGATACATGTTGCGGAATGTGGAGCGGCCGGCGAACTGGTCCGAATTCGCCTCTGCCGTCAGCGGATTGAGCTCGTAGAGCACCGTGTCGAGGGCCTTCCGGGGGGAGACGACGACGGCGCAGTCGCGGCGCAGCCCGCTGTCGGTGTAATAGCGCCACGGTCCGCCATTGATTTTCCAGCGGGCGTTGATGCGGTAGACGCCGCAGCGGTTGACGGGCAGGGTCACGGTGTAGCGGCCGCCGCTGAGCGGACTCATGGGGTAGCCCCGGTAGTAGGTGTCGATCGAGGTGGCGGTGACGGAATCCGGGTTTTCATCGCCCGGCAGTTTGGCGAAATCGCGGCGATTCAGGTTGCTGAACAGTTCGATGGCCGTGATCTGGTTGGTGCCGCCGGCCCGGGGTTCGACGATCACGCTGATGTGTTCCTGATCGCCCCTGGCTTCGTCGAGGAAGAATCGGCGCAGGCCGTAGTTGGCGTCGTTGGTGCTGTTGTTGACCACCGTCCACATCTGGGGGTGGCCGCCATCAAAGTTGCCGTCGCCGTCCTCATCGCGGATGGATGCGATCGGAACCCGCAGGATTTCGAAAATCTCGAGATTGCTGTTGTCCTCCCACTTGGCAGGCACCTGGGCGACAAGCGGATCGCCGTCGTTGTTGGCATAGACCCCAACGGTGATGTAGATCGCCGGCGGGACCGAACCGAACTGGTCGACGAGGTCGATGACGCCTTCGAGGTAATTGTAGGTTGCGCTGGAGTTCGAATTAGCGTTGGTGGTGGCGCCGGCGGCATTGAACCAGCCGCACCACTCATTGCCGCCCTCCGCGGCCAGATAGGGGAAATTGGTGGGCAGGAACACATAGCCCTGTTTCATCCATGGCGCCGCCGTGGCGTCACCGAGTTCCTTATGGAACATGATGAAGTGGTCGTTCTGGATGCCGGAATGCGGGCCGGTACCCCAGGTGGCAAGATAGAGCTTGGTGCCGCGGACGGCGGCCCAGAGTTTCATGCCGTTGTATTCGGCGATCTCAAAGGCCTCGCTGTCAAGGGCCGCATCCATGAGGAAGCCGGGGGCGGGGGCGCCGGCCACGACGAATTGCCAGTCGCGCCCGTCCCAGATTGAACCGCCGTCGAAGAAGGTGACATCCACCGAACTGGCCGTGGCGGGCACCCCGTAGGTGGCGGTCCAGTTGGTGCCGCTCTTGGTCATGGGAGTGTCCTGGACGGCCTGCCAGGAACCGGTGGTGCGCTTGGAGTGGCCGATGTGCATGACCACCTGCGCCGCGCCGGCGAGGGTGCCTTCGTTGGGCGTATAGGTGATCGTGATCGTCGCCCCCGTCATCACGGCCGTCGGAGAGACGATGCAAGTCGAAGGGAGGGTGCCCGGGTCGCCGGAGGGCTTGGAACTCCCGTCATAGATGTTGTACTTGTAGATGTTGCCGTCTTCAACGTAGCCGGCATAGACCTCGTCGTAGTTCGAGTAGCCGTCGCCGTCGGAGTCCTTCCGGTCGTCCCATTGCAGCTCGAAGAAGGTCGAATGGTTGTAAGGGTTCAGGCGGGTCCAGTTTTCCCCGGGGTCGGGCACAAAGTTGTAGTTGCTGTCACCCGGCCAGGGCTGGTCGGCGCCCGGCGCGCCCTGGTCAAAGAACGGCATCTCGACATTGTCGGGCAGGCCGTCGCCATCGGAGTCGATGTGGTTGCCGCCGTACAGATTCAGGACCACTCGCTTGACGACGGTGTTGTCGCCATCCTGCAGAACGAAAAAGTGCGCGCCGTTGATGAACGCGCCCCAGAGACGGTTGGTGACAACCCGGCCTTCGTTGTCGCGCTGGACGACCTGGCCGTTGAAGACGTTGGTGTAGTTGCCGCTGTTCCAGGGCAGTTCATACTCCTCCCAGTGCAGGCGGGTGCTGGCGGAGGCGCCGGCGGCCCCCAGCTTGAAGAACGGCAGTTCGGCCACATCGTCGCCGGGCGTCTTGTCCGGGCAGTCCAGCACCAGTGCCAGCGCGGGATTGGTCCGGTTCTGCACCGTGATGTTCTGGGTGGCGGTGCTCTCGTTGATCTTCGCACGTGGATTGGCGTAGTTGTATTCGGTGGCGCGCACGGTGACGGTGTGGGCGCCGGCGGAAAGCCCGGAAAGCGCGAAGCGGAAGGTGCCCTTCATCATTTGATCGGCCGGTTGTTCGGCGCCGCCATCGACGGAGACAAACACCTCGTAGGCGGTGAAGTCGGGGTTGTGGATGGTCAGCAGGGCATCGCCCTTGAAGGTGGCCGGACAGTCCAACACGAGTTCGGGCCCGTGCCGGTCGATGTACACAACCTTGGTCTGGGTGTTGAAAATGGCGGCATAGGCGGGATTGCGCTGGGTGAAGGCGCGGGCCTTGACGACATGCAGGCCTTCGGTCAGGTTCGTGGTGGGGATGGTCATCGTATAGACGCCGCCGGAGGCGGGGCGGTTCATGTTGTAGAAACGCCCGGAAACACGGCCGCGGTTCACGTCGAACCAGTTGGTGATCCCCAGCTCGATCCCGGCGCCCCACTTGAGCATGATGTTGTCCACGGTGATGCCGGCAGGCACATCGGTGGCTTCGGATTCGACCGTGATCGAGTCGCCGGTGATGCGCACGACCTGCTGGGTGCTGTCGGGGACGTTGTTCGTGGCGCCGCCGGGATGGACCCACGCCATGGTGGCGGCGGGAGTTCCATTTTCCTTGAACACCAGGCTGACGCCATCGGCGCACAGCGGCGCATACACGACCCAGCCCTGACCGTTGTTGCCCGGCACGCGGATGTTGGCCTTGCCGCCGCTGACCGTGACCTGGTCCCCGTTGTTGCCGGTAAAGTCTTTCAAGACGGTGCCGTCGGGGAAGGCGCAGTCCAGGTTGTGGGTGATGTCTCCGCCGGAATCATTCAGGGCCAGGATCATGATGCCTTCGCCCGCGTTGGGCTGGCCGTTGCCGTTCAAGTCATCGTAGCGCTCGAGTGCGAAGAAGTCGGCGTCGTTGTCCCAGCGTTTCTGTTCATTGCCGCGGGCGAAGTTCTGGTTGATCCAAACCAGGTTGGCGAGGGCGCCTTTGTCGGGAAACTCGTTGAGGGCGTAGTCGTCGTAGCCGGGATACATCCAGGTTCGCGGACCGCCGGGAGCCCACGCCACACGGCCGTAGTCGGCCCAGGAGATGTTGTTGCCCGTGTAGTACACCATGGGCACCCCGACGTGGCAGAGGATGTAGGCATAGGCGAGATTCGCCTTGGCGCCATCGGCCAGGACGCTGTCGTGACCCCAGACATAGGTGACCCCGGTGGAGGGCCCGAAGTCAGAGCCGAAGGCGCCGAGTCCGGACAGGTTGCCGGTGAAGCAGGAATCGGCGGTGCTCTTCATCTGGGCGTCGAGGAAACGCATTGGATTGCCGGTGCCTTGGCGGTACCAGTATTCGATCTCGGACCAGGGTGAGAGAATCTCGGCGAAGATGAAGGCGTTGGTGCGGTCGCGGTCGTTGGCGAAAAGATCAGTCGGGTTGCCGCCGAAGGTGTAGCTGCGGCGCTGGGCATAGTTCCACTGGGCCTCGTGGAGGAAGCCGGCGCCCCGCCAGCCGAAAAACTCGTAGGGGGTGTGCTTGCCGGCGTCGAGTCGCAGGCCGTCGTAATCAATGGCGTTGCCCAGCCAGACAATCCAGCGGTAGAGCATCTCTGCAGCGGTTTCATTGGTGTAGGCGTAGGGATAACGGTCGTACTGCCCGACGTGGCGCAGGTAGGAGGTGCCGTCGACAAAGTTGAAGCTCTGCCCGTCGGAGTCGGTTTTGGGACCGGTGAAGCGCTTGGGATCGGGATTGAGGGGGTGGTCCTCGGTACGAATGTCGGCCAGGTTGGCCAGATCCGTCCACATGGTGGCGCCGTAGCCCTCGTGGTGGTACCACCAGTTCATGCGCGGGGCGCGCTTGTAGTTCAACGTGTTGACATAACCCTCCTGCCACTGTACGTGGAAATCGGTGGCTGTCATGCCGGGATACTCGCGGAAGTCCGGACCGTTGCCATTGTGGTTCATGACAATGTCGGGAATGATCTTGATGCCCAGCCGGTGCGCGTTGTCCACCATGTTTCGCAAGGAACCCCGCGACCCGTAGCGGGTTTCCCGGGTGCCGCGCTGGGGCACGTCGCCGAGGTCAAAGCGGTCGTAGAGGCTGTAGCCCACGTTGCCCCATTTGGTGCTGGTGCCCGTTGGCGCCTTCGTCGGCGGGGGAATCCAGAGGCTGTCGTAGCCGATCTCGGCCACCTTCGGCAGTTTCTGGTACATCTCGTCCCAATCGGTTTCGAACCACTGGAGCATGACCTCGGCTGGCGCGGGACACGCAAAGGACAGAACGCAGAACAACAGGAATGTGCGCAGGAGCAAGGCGAAACGTTTCATACTACTTCTCCAGAGGGCATGATGGAATGGACCGCGGTGGCGCTGGGGAGCCTACAACATGCGCAGAACCTACGCAAAAACACAATAGAGGTAAAGCGTTATTTCCATGACACGCGCGGCGAGGGAAGAGACGACCGGCAGCCTGCCGGACAGCCGCGCTTGGTTCCGAACCCCCTTGCGCAAATATGCTTGCAGAGGATTATTCCCCGTGCGATTCTACTACAGCAAGCAACGGTACGGATTCATTCCGACAGGTCCGAAACGGGAACCGCTTGCTGAGAGGAACAGCCCTTGTTCGAGGAGTGGAAACAGGCCCGACGCGACATCGTGGCGCGGTACGAATTGAAGTATCTCGTTCCTCAAGATGTTGTTCCGGAAGTCCGCCGCTTCATTTCCCACTTTTGCCTCCCGGATCCTTACGCCCGCGGAACGCCCCCGGAGTACTCGATCACAACGATGCAGCTCGACAATATCCAGTATGCGCTGCACCACGCCAAAGAGCGGGAACTGCTTAACCGTTTCAAATTACGCGTGCGAACCTATGGGGACATTGGCTCCACCCCGGTCTTCACGGAAATCAAAGCCAAGTTCGAGAACGTTGTTCATAAATGGCGCGCAGCCATCCCGTTCGAGGCCTGGCATCCGACGCTCCTCACTGAGCCGTATATACCCCGAATCTTTCGCAGCCAGCGCCAGGAGATCGACTTCCTGCGCTTTAAGCGCCTGGTCCGCGAGCTGGATGCCCGCCCCGTCGCCCTCGTGCGCTATGTCCGCGAATCGCACGTGGGCAAGATGGACCGCTATGCCCGGGTCACCTTCGACCGCCGGTTGGAATACCAGATGACGGACTCCTGGACAGGGTTTGGGCGCGGCGGCCGGTGGCGCGGCATGGATTCCGCTACAGCGCAGGATGCCGGACTGCCGTTTTCCGCCGTGGTGCTGGAAGTCAAAACGCTTTCGCATCCCCCCCTGTGGGTGATTGATCTGGTGGAGCGGTTCCAGTTGAAGCGGTCCGGGTTTTGCAAGTACTCCACCGCCATCTGGCGCGAAGGCGTGTTCCGCCGCTGGCCGGAAATGGGACACCTCACGGCGGAGGAACTGGCCCTGGCATGATCGATGCGCTCTCCATGTTTTTCGGGCCCCAGCCCGTCCTCACGCCCGCCCTGGTGGCGGGCAACCTCGTGCTGAGTTGCCTGCTGTCGCTGGTGTTCGCCCTAGTCTACCAGTACACATTCCGCGGCTTCACTTATTCGCGTTCCTATATCCATACCATGGTGATCGGCAGCATGGTCACCTGCATGCTGATCATGGCCGTCGGCAACAACCTCGCCCGCGGCATGGGCATCCTTGGCACCCTGGCCATCATCCGCTTCCGCACCCCCGTGCGCGATCCGCGGGACGCCATGTTTCTGTTCGCCTGCCTGGGGGTCGGAATCTCCTGCGGGGCCGGCATGCCGCTGGTGGCGGCCATGGGCACCGGAATCATCAACCTTGTCGCGCTGTTCCTGCACTGGACGCCCTTTGCCTCGCGCCGGGAATATGAAGGCATGCTCCGCTTCACCATGCCGGCCCAGGACGATCAGGCCGAACGCGATGTTCAGGACATCCTGGTCCGCTACTGCTCTTCCTTCTATCTGCTGGGCATGCGCGACGCCGAACAGGGGAATTGCCTGGAGTTTTCCTATCAGGTGCGGCTCCTGGATCCGGCCTACCAGAAGGATCTGGTGGAAGCGTTCAAGCAATCCAACCGCTTTGAAGATGTGGTGCTGCTCATGCAGCGCACCACCATCGAACTATAGGGGCTGGAACCGTGGTCAGCCGCGAATTCAGGCGCGAAACCATGCGGGTGCCATGGCGTCTCCAGTGGCGACGCCTGGCCCGGTGGAGCTTCCTCCTGCCCATGCTGGCGCTGATTCCTTTCCTGCTATGGTTTTTAATGGCCGCGGACGGCAGCGGTGGCGACCGCTTTCTAGGCCTGGTGGAGGCCGAATCCGAAACCGTGGGCGCGGTCGGTACGGTCCGCATCCTTTCCATCGAAGTCCGCCCCGGACAACACGTTGAACCCGGCGACATCCTGGTGCGCCTGGATCCCGCCGGTCCGGCCCTTGATGCCGCCGTACAGGAGGCCCGGCTCCTGGACTATGAACAGGGAACTGTGCGCTACCGCCAGACGCTCCAGGAATCCGAGCGCCGTTGCCGCCAGATTGTTCAGGAAGCCGCCGTCGCCCTCGAAGCCGAACAGATGAACCGCGCCCGCGATGAAGCGGAATTGGCCGGGCTCAAGGCCGAGATCGTGCGCCTGCAGCCCCTGCTCGAACAAGGCCTGGTCGGCGAGATCGAATTGTCATCCCTGCGCCCCAAGGCGGCGGCGTTGGAACAGACCGTAAGCCGCTACGAACCCTTGATGGCCGCGCTGCAGACCCGTCATGAGCAAGCGCTCCAGGACTTGGAGGAGGTGCGGGCCCTGCTTGCGGAGGCCGGCCAGATTCTTCCGGCGACGGCATCCGCCCCGTCGCGGGAAACCGCCCCGGGCACCCGGACCGCCAGCATTGCTAACGAGGCTGCTGTACTCCGAGCCTCTCGCGCGGGCGCCGTCTCCCGCATCCAGTACCAGGCGGGCGATGTCGTCGTGGGGGGCGAAGCCATTGTACGCATCACCGCGGAGCGTTCCAACTACATCACGGGCATGCTGACCCAGCGCCAGTTGCTGCGTGTCGTCATCGGCGACCGCGTCGTGGTGTCCCGTACTGCCGATCCGGCCCATCCACCCCTGGAGGCGGTGGTCGAGTCCATCGATCCGGAAGTCATGGACCTGCTCGATCCCTTCAATCCCGCGCCGCGCTTTCCCATCCGCGGCCGCCGGGTGCGTCTGCGCCTGGTCGATGCAGAAGCCCTGCTTGTGCCGGGTGAAACCGTCACCTTGCGCTTGCGGCGTTCCGGAGTGCCCTGGGCGGAGTTCTGGCCCTTCAGTCGCTAGCGAGCCACGGCGCCTGGGCAGCGCCCCCGCCCGCGGATGGGCGGCTCATTCCGGCAGGGGAGCGCCGCAGGCAATCCAGAACCCGATGCGCGCCTCCAGGTAGGCATGTTCCAGGGCGCTGGTTTCAATGGCCACATCCGTAATCTGCTCCAGAATCTGGATGGTTTCATCCGGCCGGAGCAGCCGGTTGCGGCGCAACAGATTCAGTTGCCGGGCGAGTTCGGTTACGGCGGG
Organism: Lentisphaerota bacterium; assembly: GCA_012514035.1. Lineage (GTDB taxonomy): Bacteria > Verrucomicrobiota > Kiritimatiellia > CAIQIC01 > Lenti-01 > Lenti-01. The sequence continues at coordinate 29,130 of JAAZBB010000052.1, forward strand.
ATGAAGGGTTTCCTTGAAACGCTCCAGGTCGTCACGGGTCTTGCGCAGCAGCCGCAGGCGGGTCCGCAGGTCGTGCCGGGCGGACCGCCGGGAATTCTGCAGATCGGCGCGGGCGGCCTCGGCCAGCCCGCGGGCTCGGGAAGACTGGCGGGACAACCACTGAAAGACGGGAATTTCAATCGCCGCCTGCAGACTCCACTCCTCGGCGTGCTGGGAACCGGTCTCGCGCCCGGATTCCTGTTCCCGGAGACGGGCTTGTTCATGGGAGGATTCGCGGGAAGAACGCAGCGTGCCATCGGCGTAGGCGGTTTGCGTCCGGGATTGTCCGCCGGCGGTTTCCCGGGCGCGGGAGCTGGCGTCAAAACCCGCGGAACGGTTGCGCCGGTCACGGTCATAGGCCAGATCAACGCTTTGGATCCAGGGAATGTTTTCCGCCCGGGCGGCATGGTGTTCGGCGATCAGTTCACAGGCCTGCCAATAGGCGCAGGCGATGTCGGGCCGGCGGGCATGGACTTCGTGAACGAGGGGTTCGATGGCCTCCCGGGTGATCTCGCCGACCGGCAGCCAGTCCCACTCCGCCTCGAGGGCGTTGGGGTCGATCTCATGCCCGGTCAAACGGGCCAACTCGGAGAGAAGGTCGGCGCGAACATGTTCGGCCCTGGCCAGGCGTGTTTGAATGCCCAGCGTGCGGCGCAACGCGTCCGCCTGGTCCGTGACCGGCCGGTTCGCCACCTGGCCAAGTTCTTTCCGGGCCACCGCATCCAGACGAAGCAGGAGCTGGATCTCTTTCCGGACCTGCAACAGGCGCGCCGCCAGGACCGCGGTTTCTTCGGTGATGTCGAGCTGCTCCTGGCCCAGACGGGCGGCGGCGGCGTGGAACCGCGCGTCCGCCAGGCTGACCTGGGCCGCATAACTCCAGGGATTGGGCGGATACAGCCGCACGCCGACACTCCACCCGTCGTCGCTGTAGTTTTCCCAACTGTAGCGTTCGCCCGTGGTTTGCCGCCAGGACGAGGATTCCCGGATTTCCTGCTCGCGGGATCGGGGTTGGTTGATGGGCAGGATATCCTGCGTAGCGCCCGTCCGCGTTTCCCGGCTGGAGGTCGAACGGGTTCCGGATTCCGTGCGGTGATCGGATCCTTCCGCGTCCGTCTGGCTTCCCCCGGCACGGATTTCCGGAGAACGCAGGATGCGGGCACGCCCGGCCTGCAGGTCCATGCGGCGCAAATCATGAAGGCGGTTGCGGATGGCCGGGTCGTTGGCCAGGGCCGCATTGATCAGATCCAGCGGTCCGGTCGGACCGGCCGGGGCAGGGGAGGCCTCGAACAATTCCTCGAGGCTGGCCGCATCGGTATAGAGCAATGTCGCTTCCGGACGGGGCGGGGCAAAAGCCGCGCAGCCGCCAGCGAACAGTCCCAATCCCGCCAGCAGGAGCCCCCGCCCGACGCCATGTACGCCCGGCCGGATTGTCACCGGAATGATCATGCTCCATCTCATGCGCGAGGCGGGCGTGCGCAACCGCCTACTCGGCCGCCGCCGGAACGGGTTCTGGCGCAACCTCCGCCCCGGGCTCCTCCTCCGGCTCTGCGGACCCGGCCTCCGGCCTCCATTCCTCGTCCCCCTCTTCCTCCAGCGGGGAAAAATCGTCTTCCTCGTCGAACTCCATTTCATCAAACTCCATCATCTGTTCCATCATCGCGGCCATCGCCTTTTCCCGGACTTCCTGGATCTTCCGGACGACCGCTCCGATGTCGTCCAGGCGGAAACGCACCCGCGACATCATGCCGCCCATGGCCTTGTAGGACAGGCCACCCAGGCTGCCGGAGCCCGCCGGAATGAATTCCGCATGCCGGCTGCCGGTTTGGGAGTCGAAGAGCTTCGTATACGCGCGCATCGCATCGAACAGCGCCGCATGCGCCAGATCCACCAGCTCCGGATCCGCCACCGGGAACAGGGCTTTCCATGACGCCATCTCGGCCACCGGCGATGCCACGCCATCGAGAGCGCGATCCACCACGGCGTCCGTCAGAGCGGAATCGCCGAGGCAGGCCAGCGCGCCACCGGGAATCCAAGCCAGTTCAACCGCCAGTTCCGTCGACAGGCTCTTGGGCCAGGCATCCTTGATTTCATCCCCGGGCATCAGGCGGTACACCAGGCGGTCCACGGGAATATCCCGATAGGTGCGCGGTTCGCCGGTCACCAGTTCGAAACGGACGGGCATCACCTCGCTAGCCGTCAGGGACTGGAACATTTCGTTGACGCCCTGCAACAGTTGCGCCGTCAGGGCGCGCGCAGCGACCGGATCTTTCAGCGCGAAGTACTCGGCCAGGCGCAGCGGATTCTCCAGCGTCGGCGGAAACAGGGCAATGCCGAAGTCGCCGCCCATCTGCTGCCAGTAAGCCTGGGCGAGATCCATACAGGCGTCCAAGGCCTCGGGGCTCATGGTACCCGGCACTAGGTTCATCAAGGCCTTCACATAGCGGAAATAGGCCGGGGCCAGCAGATTCAAGTCGCCCAAATGCAGGGTTTCCACCATTAACGTTTCGGGCAGGTTGACCACGGACGCGGCGGCCGATGGCGCGCCCACCGTTGTGAACCAGTTGTGGAACGTTGTCCCGGGCACCGGAACCACCCGCGAATGGACATTCAGGTTCCCATCAGCTACCCCGACACTGATAACGACGGATTCCATTTGCCGGGCGACCGCCAGATACGCCCGGGCATACAGATCGCTTATCTCCGCCACGGGGGCGGGGACATCGTCATTCGAGCGGTAGACCCGGCCCATTTCCTCAAGAAGTTTCTCCCCGAATTCCGCCGCCAGCGCCGTGGGATGCAATTGAATCGCCACATCCCCCTCCACGGGCAGGATAGGGGGCAGGTCCGCCATGGCCGCGTCGGCCCGGCGGACATCGTCGGCCGTCAGGCCCGCAATCAGGATGCCTTCGCGCGGCAGGAAATACATGTCCTGCCAAGGCGTGCCCGCCGCCGGATCGGCCTGGTAATACAGGATGCCGTCAGCGGTTTCGGCAGCCTGCTTCCAGCCCGTATGTCCCAGGCCTTCCAGAAACTCGGCGCCTTCCTTGTCTACCGGCAGCAGCACGGCCACGCTCCCTTTGTCCGTGCGGCCCGCCAGCCATAACGCCCGCACCTTCTCGTAGGGCTGGATCCCCATGCCCGGCATCGTGCCCAGGGCGCCATACAACATGAGCGTCAGCGATTCCTTCGGTATCGGGTTGCCCGTCGCCTTGCTTAATTCAAATCCGGCCGCGGCCAGGCTGTCCAAGCCCCGCACCTCGAGAATGCCCAGGACCGCCGGGGCCGCCGTCGCCGGCACGGAAAAGGCCGCCAAACTCAACACCACCACCAGCACCAGCAAGATGTTCCATCGGTTCATGATTGCTCCTCCACGGTTTGTTTGCCCATCACTCCATCTGTCGCAGGCTTGACGGGGCCGGCCTATTCCTTTGACGGCCCCCAGTATAGGCCTCGGCGTCTCCCGGGGGAAGAAAAACCGCACCGGATCAAAAAAAACGCTTGCATCCTGAACGCCGGTTCAGTTATTCTCCCGCTCGAACAAACAGACTGCCGTGGAGAAACCGCCATGCCTCGTGACATCCGACTTGCCGAGAAAATCCTGCTCCTGCGCCGGTTCTGGCGCCGGGAACGCCGTCCGCCCACCTATGCCGAAATGCTCGACCTCTTCGGCTATAAATCCAAGAACGCCGTCTTCGGCCTCCTGGCCCGGCTGGAGGAGGCCGGCTATGTCGCCAAGGACGCCAACGGCCGACTCGCCCTGCTGCCCCGCCTGACCGGCACCGTCCGCATCCTCGGGTCCATCGCCGCCGGTTTCCCCACCGCCGAGGAAGAACAGGAAACCGACGCCATTACCCTCGATGAATTCCTCGTCAAGAACCCCGACCGCACCTTCATGCTGACCGTGCGCGGCGACTCCATGATCGATGCCGGCATCATGGCCGGCGACATTGTGCTGGTGGAGAAGGGGCCCCGGCCCAATCAGCACGATATCGTTGTCGCCCGGGTGGATGACGAGTGGACGTTGAAATACTATGTCCAGGACAAGGCTGGGGTGCGCCTCGAACCCGCCAATCCCAAGTACAAATTCATCCGCCCCCGGCGGTCGCTCGAAATCGGCGGCATTGTCCGCGCCGTCATCCGTAAATATTGACCCCCGCATCTCGGGATTTGGCCAGACACCCTTTGGCCACGTCTTCCGTCGGCGGTAACAGCCGCCAGTAGGGCTCGCCAATGAGGATCATCCCCCCGGGGCGAAGGCTTCGCGCCAGAAGCGCAACTGTGCCGGCCACGCCCCCGGCGATCCACGTGGCCCCGACACAGGCGGCCGCCCCGCAGCACCCCCGGACTATGCCCCGATCACTTTTTCAAAAAATCACTTGCCTCGTAGAAGGCACTCTGGAACCCATTGTTCGCATCATTGTCATTATTCGTTTTGGCGATGGCCTCGACCTTCGGCCAGTCGATAAACGATTTAGCTAGGGGCCATTACGCTTTCATTCTGCGGAACCAACCAGCTTCCCGGGCAAATGCCCCCATCGTCACGCCGACGCCCCCAATACAGAATGTTTTTAAAAAGGCCGGTTGATTGCGTAAAAGACCCGGCAAGAAATATGATAAGCACTGTCAGTTGCAGTAAATAGAGGCTAATCGCTCCACGCATAATATACAGTGTGGAATAATTTCTCTCGCGGTGCACGAGGTAGGCTTTTGCTCGAGCGTGATCCGTTAGTTGTTTCATATGTATTCTCTGCGAACGTCAGCGTTCACCGTCGCGCCGCTTGCGGCGCGTAATGGTGGAACGCCTTGTTGAACTAAGCCGCTACGCGGCAGTTGAGTAATTAGGCGGCTGTCGTTCCGATTCACGGGGGGCATCATACCTAGGAGGCGGGTGGACAATCAAGTCCGTCCGCAATCCAGGAGAACCGACA
>JAAZBB010000007.1 GCA_012514035.1 Lentisphaerota bacterium
GCACCACGGAAAATCTACCCTCTTCCGGCCGGTCGGGCCAGTGGAATTTCTGCTCGGTCTCTTTTTCCGGCGTCGTTTGGGAGGATATGCCGGTGTAAGGCAGCACGCAGCGTTGTCGTGGGCGGGGGAACATAGCATGCGGCTCTGTCGCGTGCGGGCAGTTCGATATTGCGCGGGACGGGAGCCCCGTGCGGCAGAAACGTTCCACAGAAACGTTCCTTGCACCTTGCCAGCCATCTTCCAAAGCGGTATGGTTCGGTTGGGGAGGCATTCCTCCCGACAACTCGAGGTGGCCATGATCAGCAAAGCCGGAATTCTCGGAGCCGTCCTGGGCGGAATGGCCGCCATTGCCCACGCCTATACCTCCGGCTATTCTTCCATGGCAGTTCCGGGCGACCACAATGACTGGAGCACGGCGCCCAGCATGGTGCTGATGGCCAACGGCACCTGGGTGTGCACCCAGACCCTGTCATCCGCCGACGGTTCCTTTCAATTCACGGCCAACGGCAATTGGGATGACTCGTGGGGTGGGGCCGCCTCGATCGTACGCGTGCCGGCCGTCGCGTCCGCCCCCGTTTTCGGAGGCGATCCGCTCTCCTATGCCGGATTCACTCCCGGAGCTTACCGTTTCATTTTCAACGAAATCACGCTGGAATGCCGGGTCGAATGGGCCGGCGTTTCGCCCCTGCCGGTCCCGGCCGTCACCAATCTGGCGGTGATCGGCGATTTCAACGGCTGGACCCCCAACGCCAACAGCCTGCTGACCAACCATCCCGCACCGAACATCCACGTCTGGAGCGGGTCGATCCTCCTGGAGAAGGCGACCCCCTTCCAATTCCTGTCCAACAACAATCCCGACCAGCAGTGGGGCTCCCCCAAGCCCATCACCATTATCGCCCCCACCAACGGAAACACGTGCGGACAATCCTATTTCATGCTCGCGGGCGTCAACCCGGGCCTGTACCGGTTCGAACTGTATGTGAGCAACAACACCTTTTCGGTCATCCAGACCGCCTCCATGGCCGTGGACAATCTCGTGGTCCAGGGCAGTTTCATCGGCACCAACCAGCCCCCCCCCAACATGATGCGCGGCGGGGGCGGTTCCCTGTGGGAATCCGACCACCACATCACCAACACCGCGCCCATCACCTTGCGCTTCGTGTCCGGTTCGAATTTCGTCTGGGGCGTCACCAACGGCGCCGGCAGCTTTACCCAGCCGGCTTCCGGGGCCATGAGCATCGGCCAAACGAATTACGCCACGGTCACCGGCCTGCAGCCTGGCCGCTACCGCATCACGCTCGACCATCTCACCGGGGACTTCTCGTTCCGCCGGCAATATCTGGACAATTCGATGGGCACGGGCGCCAATCTCCTGAAGAACCCGGGATTCGAAAAGACGAGCGATCCCAATGGCGGCGTTGCCGTGGACTGGGGATCGTACCAGTCCTGGCCGCATAGCGTCGCCATCAACCAGGTGGCCCCGCATGCCGGCAACTGGTGCGGGGCCATTCACGGCCAGCTCTATCCGGACTGGTCTGACTTCGGCTCGTTCGCCCAGGATGTGGTGGTGGAAACCGGCCGGACCTACCGCGCCTCCGCCTGGTTCAAGGCCACGCCCGACTGGTCGGCCAACTCCATGCAGATCAAGCTGGAATGGCTGACGATATCCAATACATCCGCCGGTGAGGCCATTGCCAACATTCCGGCGCTGACGACCAACTGGGTAAAGTATTATGTGGATGGCACCGCCCCGAGCAACGCCACCAAGGCCCACGTGGTCTTCCTCTGCGCCAATGCCGAGACCGCCGGCAAAATGCATATCGACGACGCCGAAATGCGGGTTCTGGCCGGCCGCATGCAGGATTTCGAAGGCTGGAGCACGCTGTTGTCCTATGCCCCCTACGCGCCCGACTGGTCGGTCACCAGCGGCAAGGTCATGTACAACATCCCCCCCGGCCGCCCCCCCGCCGGCGTTTTGATTTCCCAATACATCGAGGGCACCGGCAACAACAAGGCCGTGGAAATCTTCAACGGCACCCTCGCCGACCTGAACCTGGGCGCCGGCGGCTATGTGCTCCAGCAATACAACAACGGCGCGACCAGCCCCTCCGTGACCATCCCGCTGTCCGGCACCGTGCCGGCTGGCGGCACCCTGGTGGTCGGCCGGCCCAACACGCCCCTCGCCTACAAGCCCGACCCGGCGATCGGCAACCAGCCCAATCTGTTCACCAACAAGTACCTGACCTTCAACGGCGACGACGTGGTTGTCCTGCTCCAGGGCAGCACCGTGCTCGACCGTGTCGGGCAGGTCGGCACCAACGCCACCGGCTCCATCTGGAGCCGCAACACCAAGGACCGCACCCTCACCCGCAAGCAGACCATCTTTACCGGCACCGTCGGAGCCGTCACGGCGGCCTTCCCCATCGACGAGTGGGAGATCTCGGCCCAGGACGACTTCACCGGCCTGGGCAGCCACGACCTCTCCTATGTCGATCCCAACGAGCCCTACACCCCCGGGGGCTTCAGCCTGCTGATGAATACCAATGCCATCCTCATGAGCGGCGAAATGTCCGGCGGCATCGGCGACCTCAGTTTCTGGTACCGCACCGAAACCACCAATGTCCCGATCACGGTCCTGATCGAATCCGCCCCTTCGGATACCGGGCCCTGGGTCCTCCAGAATACGATTTCCAACTTCGCCCGGGGGTATTTCACCAACATGGCCTTTGCCATCAACCGGCCGGACCATCTTTATGTCCGCTGGCGCCAGACCGCCGGCGCCCCCAACCGCTTCCGCATCGACGACATCGTGGTGGGCGAATACTTCACCGTCAAGCGGCTGGAGGACTTCAACCTCTGGACCGACCCGGCCTACAACCGGGCCGGCACTTATTCCCGCTATGGCTGGACCATCCAGAACGCCAGCATCGCTCCCTCCTCGGGGGTCTCCGCCACCCAGGCCGCCCTCCTCAGCCCGCCCGATGGCGCCGTTATTTCCCCGGCCTACGACGGCGGCGTGGGCGAGACGCTCTTCTGGGCGCAGGCCGCGGACACGAATAACCCCGCCTATCTGCTCCTGCAGTCCACGGTCGACGGCGGTACCAACTGGATCACGCAGGCCTCCTTCACCGTCACCGCCGGCGCCCTCTACAACACCTGGCTCTATCTGCCCGAGTCCGGGGCCCAGGTGCGCCTCGTCTTCGATCCCGGCAGGAATTCCGACGATGTCCTGATCGACAACTTTGAGGTGCGCGTGCCGGCGCTCTACCGCACCCAGAACTTCAACGGCTGGCCCACCCGGACCAGCTACACCGACGACTCCTACCAGGGCTGGATCGTCTCTAACAGCATCGTGGATTCCCAGAACGCCTTTGAAGGACAGGCGGCCCGCCTCAATACCACCGTCGGCAACTACATCCAAAGCCCCTATCTGCCGGGCGGCATCGGGGCGCTCAGTTTCCGGATTCGCAAATGGGCCGCCACCGACAACGTCACCGTCCAGGTGCAGACTTCCCCCGACGCCAAGACCTGGACCACCGTGGCCTCCATCTCCCCCGCCTCCACCACGTACGAGCAAATCAACTGGTACCTCGGCACCACCAACCACTTCTTCGTGCGCCTCTACCATTCCGCCGGCGCCTTCCGCGTCCTGGTCGATGACATCGTCTGCGGCGTCTATCAGCCCCGGCCCGAGATCCTGGCCACGCCCAGCCTGAGCCCCCCCACCCCCCTGACCAACCAGCCGACCTGGGTCATGGCCGACATCATCACCCGCTACGGCTCCGCCATCCTCTCCGTCACCGGCACCTATCAGGTGGCCAGCAGCAGCCCCAACCATTCCGGCATGGCCCCCATTGAGTTCGGCTCCTACCGGACCACCAACGCCATCCCCGGCCAGCCGCTGGGCGGCACCCGAATCCGCTACATGGTCACCATCCGCTATGCCGGCGTCGGCGCCAACCCGGCCTCGCCCGGCTACGCCACCAACACCTACACCTCTCCCTGGTACACCAACTACGTCGCCACCATCGATCCGGGGGACATCTGGGTCAATGAAATCTTCTATGCGCCCTATGGCCCTGACGAGCCTTATGAATACATCAATATATGCGACCCGCCCTGCGACCCCTGCAATTTCGAAAGCCCCTGCTGGTCGAATATTGTCGATGTCCTGCTTCTCACCAACGGCTGCAACCACGAATACATTGAATTGTGCGGCGTGGAAGGCACCGATCTCAGCGGATGGACCATCCAATTCGCTTTTGGCTCGGATGCCGACATCGCGGTCAACTCCAACAATCCGGTGTATGCCTCCTACAAGATCCCGACCAACACGATCTTGACCAACCGGGCCAACGGCTACGGCTTCTACGTCCTGGGCGATGCGGAACTCGCCACCAACGCGCCCATTGACCAGGCACTTACCAACGCCATCCCCGAACCGCCGCCCAGCTTCATGGTGCCGGTCTGGCCCAAGGACCACATCTACGACGGCGTCGGCGTGATCCGGCTGCTGGACCAGTTCGGCAATCTATTCTATTCGCTATCGTACCGGGGCTTCGCGTCCGGCTCCGACCGCATTCCCCAGAACCAGTTGTTCAGCCATGAAACCAACAGCATCGGCCTGTCCTATGACGGCGACACCTACAACGACTTCGACTGGGAAAAGGGCGAGCCGTCCATCGGGGTTCCCAACGAGGGCCAGATCCTTCTCGAGCGCGAGCCGCCAACCAACGAGTATGCGAACGCCTGGCACCACCAGCCCCTGCTGATCACCCCGGTCAATACCAATCTGTTTGCGCCGTTTACCATGCTCGACCCGTGGCCCCCCGGCCATTTCCACAACATCGGCGTGTTCTTCGGTTTCACCGCCGCCGCCTATCCCAGCGCCGGCGGCCTGCTCCACCACCGCCCGGCCGGCGGCGCCTGGAGCACCCTGGGCATGAACATCCCCGACGGCGCCGGCGACAACATCGGCAACGGCTATGCCCGGGCGATCATCTCCGCCCATACCTATGAGCGCCTTGTAACCCTTGAATACGTCATTGAGGTCATCCCCAACAAGGCCGGAGTCCTGAACGTCTATCTCGGCTCTGACAGCGGCGGCGAGAACATCAGCACCATCTACACCAACCTGACCGAGGCCAAGTCCAGTCCCTTCACCTACCGCATCCCCATCGCCGATGTCATCACCATCACCAACCTGGCGGTGTCCGCCACCAACGTCACCCTCTGGACGGGCGGCAACGATCCCATTGCCCCCCTCGTCAACTTCCAGATCCAGGCCGCCAGCAATGTCCTGACCCAGTACCGGTATCTCTACGACGAGAACACCAACATCATCGGCACGACCACCAACACCGTCTGGGGCGTGTGGACCGTCACCAACCACTCGGGCTACACCAACATCTACCGCGAATGGATCTTCAACATCCGCCGCAACACCAACGACAAGCCCGCCCGCTTTTACCGCGTCGTGCCCCTCTGGCCGTAACAGCCGGGGACACTCACCACAGAGGCGCAGAAGAACAGCCGGGCAGCCGATTCACCACAGAGGCACAGAGTTCACAGAGAAATAAACACGTTTATGGGGGGCTGCGCCCCGGAACAGCCAGAGATCAGAGCTTGAAACGCTCGAGGCCGTCGATGAGGCGGGCCACATTGAAATTGATCAGCAACCCCGTCGGAATGCCGGTCAATTTCAGGTAGGTGAGCAACTGCGCCCGATGGATGCCGGTGATTTCATCAACGGATTTCAGCTCCAGGATCAGACGATCATCCACCACGAAGTCGAGCCGATAGCCACATTCCAGTTGGATGCCCTTGTATGCAATCGGCACGGGCACTTCCGTCCGAAATGGAATCCCGTTCAATTTCAGTTCATAGGCCAGGCACTGCTGATAGGCGGATTCCAACAGCCCCGGCCCCAATGCCCGATGAACTTCGATCGCGCACCCAATCACTTTTTCGGTCAGAGGATCCTTCTGCATCTCTCCCCTCTTGAGTCTCTCCGGCCGTCCCTGTGCCCTCTGTGGTAAACCTTCCCGGTTGTTTGCCCCCCAAAAAAATATTCTCCGGCTGTTCCTCTGTGCCCTCTGTGCCTCTGTGGTGAATCTCCCCGGCTGTTCGCCTCAATCATTCAAATACCGGAACATCCGGATGAACATCTCGTGATGCAGGGTGGTGGTGCCGATTTTGAACGGATCGCGCCAGACCAGCGCCACGGCCCGCCGCTCGCCTGTGATCTGGTCGTCGTTCGGATCCCATACCCCCACGCCACCGGGTCCTTCCTTGATTGCCTGGGCAACCGCCACCACGGTAAACAGGCTGTCCTCGGGGCTGAACAGCCCCCAGGTGTTCCGGATCAGCGATTCCCGCTGGTTGTTGTTCAAGCCCTTCTGCGCAAATTCCTTGTTCTGCTGCATCGGCTGAATCCGCGCCCAGTCGCTCCCGAACTGGAAAATCTTGCCCAGGCGTTCATAAACCGAAACACGGGCGACATCCGTTTCCGCCAGAATCCGCTCCGCCAGGTCGCGGGCAATCTCCTCACTGATGGTGGCGGCCCCGTAGGTGGCGCTGATAAACCGTTCGGACGGTTGATTGGGCACCTCGTTGGCCGGCAGATCGTAGAAAGCCGAAAGCAGAACATGTTCACTGCGCGTATTCGGATTGATCGTGCCGTTGGTGTAAATCACCCGTTTGGTCTGCCATTCCGAATAACGGTTGGTGGTCACCAGCTTGGCCATCAGATCGGCCCCCTGCGGGGTGCACAGGTCAATCGTGCCCCACTCTTTGCCGTTGCTGATGAAACCCAGTTCGGCCGGGCTTTCCATGGGACCGTTGCGGCAGTACATGCACAGCCCTTCGTTCTGCACCGCGGTATCGCTCATCCCCGCCGTCTGCAGCTTCACGGGGGAAGTGTACCAGTTGTTCATGCTGCCCAAGCTCGGGGGCGTTTCCATCACCCAGGCGCCTTGCAGATGGTTCATACGCGGATCCGTGACGGCATAGGAATTGGTAGGACTCGCCGATCCCGCGGCCAGTCCCTGCGCGCCGGCAAAACTGAAGGGATTGGGTGGCCCCCCGGGCAGCATGTCGGCATTCCCGCCCGGCCCGATCAGATACAGGGGCTGCTGCAGGGTCCCGGCAACCACTGTCAGAGTGATATTCGGCATGGTCGCCACAATATTCGTCATGGAAGGCGGAATCCGCAGCGGCACGACAATTTCAAACTTTTCGGGGGTAGGCTTATGCGGCTTGCCTTCCGGCTGCCATTCCCCGTCCACGCTCAGCACCGCCGGGGTCGGGGGGGTGGATCGGGACGGCAGAATGGAGATCGTTGCCCCCCCCGCCTGCAAAAACAGTTCCACCCAGATGTCGCCGGGGCCGTCGGGGGCAGTCCCGCAACCCACCGCGGGAGCCGCCACGGTGAAGCTGCCCGCACTGTCGTTGTCCCGCGAAGGAAAGGGATACCAGAATTCAAGTGCCAGATTCAGTTTTAATTGGTAATCCGGATTGCCCGGACCGGGCGCGAGAAATTCGTAGTTGATCGCCACTTCGTTGAACATCGGTACGTTCTTGGGCGAAGGATAGTCGGTCCCCATGGGCACTTGGCTTTCATGGGTGTAGTCATAGATCGCCTTGTTGATCCAACTGCCCAAGCCATGATAGAATTGTGAATCAAACGGCGCCAGCAGCGCCTCCCATTCCGTGGCTTCATTCATCGCCACCGGCTCCGTCCATCCGCGGATCGGATCGTACCGCCCGCCGCGATAGGCCGACAGGCTGAAGGGCATCAGGTCGCTCACCAGGTTGGAGGACAATCCCGCCCCGTAGATCTCCTTGCGCTCCTCCTGCCAGCGGAGGGAGTTAAGTGTGACCGATTCATTCCCGTCAACAATTTCTCCGTCGGTCAGCTTGATCACGGATTGGAAACTGTCGAAGCCCTTCCAGCCCTTGCGCAGGCGCTTGAATTCGTTGGCATCGGCGGTTTCCGGCAGCGAACCCATGGGCACGTCGCGCACGCTGTACCGGGTGCGGTTGGTGCTGGCCCGCACATCCTGGGCGGCGACGCCTTCCGACCGCGCGATCAGGTTGGCGTCCATGCCTCCGCTCATGTCGAAGCAGACATAGGCATAGCGCCCCAGGATCCGGCTTTGGCTGCTGGCGGGGTTTTCCCGCACCAGGATCCATTCCGCCTGCTTGGGCACCTGGGTAATCGCATTGTAGGGGGCGTTCGTGTATTTTCGCGGAATCCAGTCGAGCACTTCGCCCACGAGCAGTTGCACGCCATCCTGATCGATTGTGCGGTTGATGTCGACAGAGGGCACGGGCGCTTCCGACACGAACATCTCGTCTTCCATCCGGGAGGGAACGACCAGCTTTTCTTCCCACAGATAGGTGCTGTAGTCATTCATGGCGGCATTGACCGCCGTGCGCAGAAGCTGCCGTCCGCGCATGGCCTCGAGTGTCGCGCCCGCCACCATGCGCTCCATCCGCGCGTGCATCACGAACGCCACGGCCATCAGCACCATCAGGCTCAAGAAGCCCAGCACCACGATCAGCGCCACGCCTTGGCGCCTATCACTTCCCTTGATCATTGGATATTGGATATTGGATATTGGATATTGATTTCCCAGTCTTGCCGGGTCATTTCCCGGGCTGCGGATGGCCTTGCCTCGGATCATCTCATGCTCCATGTCCCGCTCCCGTCGGTCTTTCATCATTGGCTCCCTGTAGCCGGCCCCGGTGGGGCCGGTGGCTGTTGGCCGCCCCACCCCCGCGCCCGGCGGGCGCGGCTACAACAAAACCCAAATCGCTACTCCTCTTCATAATAATACGACGTGTTGTTTGTGCCGTAGACGGTCACGGTATTGTACCGGGCGGAACCGTTGATGGGCACGGCCCGGCCGAACAGCGAGGCCGAGTCCCGAATCATCGCTTCCCGAGCCTTTTTCTGCGTAGCCGCATCCACTCCCGGCATCAGCGCCATGCCGCTTTCCACGGCCGTCTCCGGACTGGTAATCTGCAGGTAGATGTCGAACGCCGCCGGGGGCACCCCTGCCATGGCCGGATTGCCCTGCGGTCCCCGGGTGCTGTCGAACTCGTGGATCCCCGCATACCCCCCCATCCATTCGTCGCCCTCCCAGCCCGTGCAATAGATGTCGAACCGCACCAGGTTCTCCGCCAGCACCTGCCGGTCCCATAATGTGA
>JAAZBB010000008.1 GCA_012514035.1 Lentisphaerota bacterium
CACCAAAGGGGTCAGCCCGTGAATTGATGCATTCCGGCCTTTAGGCCCGGGGGCGTTTTCCGCCGGCTGTGCGCAGCGAACGCCGACGCGGCGTCCGAAAAGGATTTGGAGCATGTTCATGTTTCGGTTCTCCCGTCAGGGATGGGTCCGTTCAGCGACGTCCTGGCTAAAGAATCCGGGGTATTCATGTTCACAGCGTCCTCGCGTCCGAAACGGCAGACGCCTGGAGCGGTCCCCCGCGCCGCAGACCGGCTTCGGGCGACTGGAAAGGTGCGCCGCAAACCACAAGGGCGGCAGGTCGCCCGCGCCGCAGACCGGCTTCGGGCGACTGGAAAGGGGTCAAGGAAGGGATCAGGAAGGGGTCAGTCCTATGGTTTGATGTTTTGGGCTGCGGCTTTGCCGGGCCGGTGATCCGGGCGACATTAACGCCCACCCTGGACAGCCGGGCATGATCGTCAAGCATCGGAGCCTCCTGGTGGCGGTTGCCTTCTTTGATGGATCCGGAACGGGCCATGTGCATACTATCTACAAAATAATAAACGACAACGTGCCGCCAAGTTTTCATTGGCAGTTCATGTCCTTAATTTTGAGTATTATATTATTTATATTGATAGTCAAACCTTATGTAAATAAAAAAATTAGTGCACCGTTTTACTGTCGGTGTGCACATGGAAAGATTTGTCGTATGGGGCTTGAACCTCATGCCGGGAATGCGCCCTGGTACGGTGGCGACAGCAAATCGCTGGGTCAGTGACCCGGTCTGCGGCCAATGCGACTCAAGCGGCCTGTCATTGACGCGGGAACCGCCTGACCGCCAAACAGCACCGGGCCCAACGGGCGAACCAATCGGAAAGCTTATTCGGCAGCCCTGCCGGGCCAGCCAGGCGAGCCAAAACGACGTGGATTCGCATTTGCGCGCCAGAAATCCGGCGCGCGGCGGGTAAAAATGACTGGTTTTGAGGGCGGAAGCGGGAGGAAAACCGGCCAGATCCGGTGGGCCCGGCGCACTTGCAGGAGCATCCGCCGCTTGAGAGCGGACCGCGGTTTACGGTTCGGGGACCACCAGTTTCACGCGGAAGTTGCCTTTGACGGCGCCGGTGGGCAGGTCCACGACCATTTCGATTTCGTATTCGTCGTCGTCGGCCGTCACCACCCCGCCAACGGGGATGTATTCCTGTTCGCCGACCAGGTCGGGGATATAGAAGAGCTGATAGGACTTTCCGGGGACGGACTGCCATTTCACCCGCACGGGTGCGGTCGCCTGGCCGCCACCACCCGCTGGCTGAGCGGCTTTGTCCGGCCGGATTTCCCGGAAGGCCAGCAGGGAACCGGGATCGTCCGGAGCGGTACCCGCCAGCATTTCCTGGTAGTCGCCAATGTTGTCACCGTCGTAGTCGCCCGTCAGCCGGTCATCGATGCCCAGGGCTTTTTCCCATGAATTGATCAGACCATCGCCGTCGTCGTCGGCGTCATCCAGAGGCTTGGCCGGTCCGAAAGAAAACACGAGGGAGGTGGCATTGGCTTCGAGGGTAACGAGCGCGGAGTCCGCATAGAAGGAAGCTTCCTCCGCCGTGGGCGCATTGAAGGCACGGGCAAAGATTTTCGTGCCGGCAGGAGGGCGCACCGGGAAGACCATGGCGAAAAGGCCGCAGTGCGGTTCGGCGGCATTCATGCCCACTCCGCCCACGCTTTCGCCGGGCAAGGCGGGATTGTTGGGATGCGCGATGCCGCCCGAACTAGGCGGATAGATGATGCCGTTGGGGGCCGTGCGGATTTCGACCCGCGAGCGGGACGCAGCGGCGGCGGGGTGATAGGAACCAACCAAGGGACGGTCGTACTGGTCGCGGACCGGTTCAAGGTTGCCGACATACAGCGGGGGAGCCACGGCGGCCCATGTGCACGCCGCCGACAGCACAAGAAAGCACCCGATGCTTCCCCAACATTCGCGGCTCATCGCTTTCATGGTCTCATTCCTTCCTGCTCAGGCGGCTTGTCTGCCGTCAACAATCGGCAACCCATTGACCGGACGGTGGCCAAAACCCGCCGGTTTATAGTGAACCAAATTCCACATCCGCCCTATCTACAAGGACCAATATACGGCACCGTCGAAAACAATGGCAAGCTATTTCCGCATTTTCGTTGGGTTCATTTGCGCTTGGGGGCGCGGCACCATGACCGGCTGGACTCCGATGTCATCTTGCTGGACAACAGAGCGTTATGCCTTGAGATCAAACGCGGGGCGGCACCACAGGCGGCCTACTCCGCCGGGGCCAGCAGCTTCACCCGGAATGATCCGGCAATGGAGCCGGCAGGCAGATCAACGATCGTTTCGAGCAGATACTGTCCCTCGGCGGCTGTCAGCACCCCGCCGACTGGAATGTATTCCTGCTGCCCGACCAGTTCCGGAATATAGAAAAGCTGGTAGCTCTTGCCGGGAACGGACTCCCATGCCACGCGCACGGGCCGCGTATCCTCCCCGCCCTCGCTGGTGGGTAGCAGCGCATCATCGGGCCGGATGTCATGAAAGGCCAGGAGTGAATCCGGATCATCGGGAGCGGTGCCCGCCAGCATCTCGTGGTAATCGCTGATGCCATCGCCGTCGTAGTCGGGGGTATGACGGTCGTCGATGCCGAGCGCCTTTTCCCAGGAATTGATCAGCTCGTCGCCGTCGTCATCTCCGGCGTCCAGGGGCATGGCAGGTCCGAAGGTGAGCACCACGGAACTGCCCGAGGCCGGCACGATGCACACCGTGGAGTCCGCATAGAAGGAGGCATCCGCCAGGGTCGGGGCATTGAAGGCGCGCGCGAAGATGCGGGTACCGTTGGCCGGCCGGTCTGGAAACACCATGGCAAAGAGGCCGGGAACGCCGGAATTCATGCCGATGCCGCCCACGCTGTCGGGCGTGAGCAACGGATTATTGGGATGGGACGCGCCGGCAACGGAAGGTTTATACACGATGCCGTTCACCGTGGTGCGCACCTCCACCCGGGCGCGGTCGTCCGGGTCCGAATCGTATGAACCCTCCAACGGGCGACCATACTGGTCGCACACCGGCTCGATATTGCCCACGTACAACGGCGATACAATTCCAGCCAGTGCCCCGGCCGCCGCCAGCCACGCTGCCAGCACCACCGCCCCGCCCTGCCCGATCCGCCTGTGCAACTGTTTCATGGGAACGAACTCCTTCCTCGCCACCTTCCGGTTGGACTCCGAACAGAGTGCCGGAATCTTCCGGCTGGACATCGATTGCGCATGCCTGGATGAACCCATCGATAGTTACATTTAGATTTAATTTATGTTAATAATATATTAGCCCTGCAATGGGTTTGCAAGTTTAATCTTTCAAATAATCGGCTGCTTCATGTTAATTCGTATATCTCATTCTTAATTAAATATTTGTGGATTAGGCGGCACGTCATAAGGCAAGCGTTTTGTCTTGTTTCCGTCATCATTAACCGGGTGTTCCACACAAGAAATGGTGGATTCCGGGCGGAATTTCAACAGAAAATTTGCCACCCATTTGAATGCTTCATTCGCATAAAAATACGCCCGGCGAGGTCACCTGGTCGCAGTGGATCAAACCCGGTCACTATTGCCGGTCAAGGAGACCTTATCAAGTTGCTGCTTTCTCCAGAACATACCGGACATCTTCCTGCATTCGCTCTTTTTCGCTGCTGGTGAGATTTCCCCAGCTGGAGGACTTGCGGGAGAGCGCGCGCAGGGCGCCGACTTCCGGCTCAAAACGCTTCAGGGCGGAGGGATCATGACGGGCCACGCGCGCCAGCAGCACGCTGAGTACCACGAGGGCTTCGCGTCCGCCGCTGCGGGCCTCGCCGCGGAATTCCACCAGGCATCGGCCTGCCGCTTGTCCAACGGCACTCTTGTCGGCCTGGAGGACTTCGTAGAACATCTCCACCACGGCACAGCGGAGTTCGTAATAGCCGGAGGTTTTCATGTCAGTCGATCCGATAGAGCACCTGCATGTGCACATTGGAATAGCGGGCCAGAAACTGCTGCATGACACCCCAGCAGCTGGGACAGGGGCGCAAATCGGTATAGAGCTGGACACTGCCGGCCGCGGAGGGATCAGGCAACCGCGCGGCCATGTCCTCCAGAATCTTGTATTCCGTATCCACATCCCGTTCCCAGCAATCGGGCCCGTCCACCTGGCCGCGCTGGTTCACGCACCGCACCTTGAAGCGGGCGGTTGTCCGGTCGGGCCGCAGGGAGATCGAGCGGATCTGATCCGCAGCCGCTGTTGACAGCCCCTCCAAGTCTTGCAGACCGCTGTGCGCGAAATATTCGCTCTTGTCCAGCCCTTCGATCTTGGCTGCCGCCCATGCAAAGTTGTTTCGTTTCCGATACTGTTCCGGCAGTTTGGCGCGAAAGTGGCGGATCCGTTGAAAAACAGCGTCATCCCGGGGCGACTTGGCCTGCCGGATACTCGGCTTGCGTACGGCCGCCTGGGCCTCCGCGGCATCCGTCCGGGCCCCTCCCGCGGCGAGCATCCCGCAACCAATCGCGGTCGCCATCAGCATCCGCGCCATGCCCCGGTAAAATACTTTTTTCATTAGATTGAATATCTTAGGGATTTTCCGCGGACGAACCAACATAAATCTCCGCGCAATTTGGAGTGCGGCGGGAAGCGAGGCTTGGCGAGTGCCACGCCGCTTTTTCTGGGGGCAACCGAAGTGGCGGCCGGAACAGCCAACAGCCGGAACAGCCAAAGCGGGGCCGCCTCCCGTTGGTCGTTGTCCCCGCACTCCAAAACGAGCCGCGCAATTTGGAGGGCGGCGGCATGACGCCGCTTGAGGCCGGTGTCGCGGCCAGTGAGTGGAAGTCAGTACCACGGGGATGCGCCCTTTCCGGAACTGCGGATTCTTTTTGGCTTTGCAGGCGTTCCGCGCCCTTTTATGATGTCCATTAGGTTGAATGACATGAAAACCGTCCTGTTGCTCATTATTTCAAACTTCTTCATGACCTTGGCGTGGTATGGACATCTGAAATACCTCCGGAGCGCCAAGTGGCCCCTGTTGGCCGTGATTCTCATCAGTTGGGGCATCGCCTTCTTCGAGTACTGCTTCCAGGTGCCCGCCAACCGCATCGGCTATGTCACCTTTTCCGCCACCCAGCTCAAGATCATTCAGGAGGTGATCTCCCTGAGCGTTTTTGCGGTCTTTGCCGCCGTCGTCCTGGATGAGCGGCTGCGCTGGAACCATGCCATGTCCTTCGTGTTCCTGGTCGCCGCCGTCTATTTCGCGTTCTGGCCCGTCAAATCGCCGGGAGCTTGATGGTGCTGCGTTCACGCCACGGTCTTGCCATTGTCTGCCTGCTGCTGGCCCAGGCCGCAGGGCTGGCGGCCACCGAACCCCTCCGGCTGGGCGACGGCGATCGCCTTCTCGTCCTGGCCCCGCATCCCGACGACGAGATTCTCTCCGCCGGCGGCCTCATCCAGGAAGCGCTCGGCCTCGACCTGCCCGTGCGGGTCTGCTTCTTGACCATGGGCGACAACCATGAGATCGCCAGCCTCTTCACCCGCCGGCATCCGGCGCTCCGGCCTGGCGGCTGGCGGCCGCTCGGCACGCTCCGCCAGAACGAGGCCGCCGCCGCGGCCAGCCAGTTGGGACTCGCGCCCGGCGATCTCGTCTTCCTAGGCTATCCCGATTACGGTGCGCACCTGATTTGGAACCGCCATTGGCGCACCGTGCCCGCCTACCGCTCCCCGCTCACCCGCGTCGCAGCCGTACCATTCGCCCGTGCGCTGACGCCCGGTTCCGCCTACGCCGGCGAGGATATCCTGGACGATCTGGTCGACGTGATCCGGGACTTCCAACCCACCCATTTGGTTGTGTCCCATCCCGCCGACCACAATGCCGACCACCGGGCGCTCTACCTGTTTACCCGGATCGCCCTGTGGAACCTGGCCGCCGAAGGACTCTCTCCGGAATTTTTGGCAGCACCCGTGCATTTCTCCCAATGGCCCAAGCCGCGCCTTTCCCAGCCAGACCAGCCCGCCACCCCGCCCCGCGAACTCGATGGGCATCACGACTGGATCGAATACCGCCTGGCTCCCTTCCAGGTGACCGGCAAACTCAGCGCCCTGCGCCGACATCACTCCCAGTACCAGAGCGGCGCCAACTACCTGAACGCCTTCATCCGCAAGAGCGAACTTTTCGGCGATTTTTCCGACCTGATCCTCCCCGGCGGCACCGGCTCGGTGCAATTGGCCGAAGACGACAGCTCCCAGTTCCGCCCCGATGCGGATCTCTTCCAAGCCCTCGCCGGGGACCGCGACGAATGGAGGGCCATCGCGGAACAAAACGCCTTCGAAACCGCCGAACTCGGCGGCCACGACAACGATTTCATCGCGCGCACCATCACCGGCGACGGCGCCGCCCTGACCCTCTCTTTTCAGTTTCTCAAGCCCCTCACCCCCGCCACGCGCCTGGTCGTGGCCATCTTCGGCTTCCGGGCCGACACCCCCTTCGGCGACATGCCCAAGATGGTCATCGATGCCGCGTCCGACCGCCTTCACTCCGCGATGGATCTGGATGCTCCGTTGCCGAAGGATGCCGTCGAATGGCAGCCCGGCCCCCCCGATGAAGTCACGGTGCGCGTGCCCTTCGCCCGACTCGGAAATCCGGAAAAAATCCTGACGGGAGCGGAACTGCACAAGGACGGGCTTCCGGTGGATTGGGTGGCTTGGCGAGCCATCGAACTGCCCGGCCCGCTCCCGTCCGCCTCGACAACGCCGGCGCGCCCTGCGACAGCCATTTCCCCTGCCCCCGTGCCGGCGCCCATCGCGGCCCCGCCCCCCGCGGTCACGCTTCGCCCGCGCGTTCATCTGCCACGGCCAGCCGCGCCCGAGCGTTCCGAAGCCACCGAGGCCGTCATCTGGTAATTCCGGAGGCGGACATGACCAGCCAACCGCCCCCCCGACGCGTCTTCCTGCATGTGGACATGGACGCTTTCTATGCCGCGGTCGAACAGCGCGACCATCCGGAATACCGCGGCCGGCCGGTCGTGGTCGGCGCCCCGCGCGACCAGCGCGGCGTGGTCGCCACGGCCTCCTACGAAGCCCGCACCTTCGGCATCCATTCCGCCATGCCCTCCCGCGAAGCCGCGCGCCGCTGCCCCCAGGCGATCTTCCTGCCCCCCGACATGCCCCGCTACGAAATGGTGTCCGCGCAGATCTTCGAAATCTTCAACCGCTATACGCCGTACGTCGAAGGCCTGTCCATCGACGAAGCCTTCCTCGATGTCAGCGGCTCCCAGCGCCTTTTCGGCCCCGGCGAACAGATCGCCCGCCGGCTCAAGGCCGATGTCCTCGCGGAAACCGGCCTGACCTGTTCCGTCGGCGTTGCGCCCAATAAATTCCTCGCCAAGCTGGGCTCTGAATACAACAAGCCCGACGGCCTGACGGTCCTGCCCTTCGACAAATCCGCCCTGCTGGGCTTTTTGCGCCCCCTGCCCGTAACGCGCCTTTGGGGCGTCGGCCAGATCACCCGCCAGGCCTTTGACCGCGCCCGCCTCTATACCATCGGGGATATTCAGGACGCGCCCCTCGCCCTGTTGCAATCTGTCGTGGGTCCGCACAACGCCGCCCACCTGCGCGCGCTGGCCTTCGGCGAGGATTCCCGCGAGATCGAACTCGATCTGCGCGAAAAAACCATCTCCCGCGAGCACACCTTCCTGCACGACGAACGTTCGCGCACCGTGCTCGACAGCACCCTGTTCAGCCTCGTCGAAGATGTCGCCCGCCGGCTTCGCGCGGATGGACGCCTCGCCACGGGCGGACGGCTGAAAATCCGTTGGAAGGACTTCGAAACCTTCACCCGCCAGCGCCAGTTCCCCCGTCCCACCCGTCTTGAAGAGGACCTGCAGACGCTGGCCCGCAGCTTGTTCCGCGATATCCGCCTTGACCAATCCGTCCGCCTGATCGGCTTCGGCGTCACCGGTCTCGTCGAGCCCGACGGCACCCGACAACTCGACCTCTTCGATCTGCCCGTGGAAATCCGTACCCGGAAGGAAAACCTGGACCAGGCCATCGATCGGATCCGGCAAGTCCACGGCCCCACGGCCATCCGCCGCGCCCGCACCCTCCCCTCCACCCCTCCGAAAAACCGGCCCCGCGGTTTTCCAGGCCGCGGCTCCGACCATTGACGGACCCCGCCACAGGAACCAGCCGAGGCGGCCGCACGCCGCCAGGGGCATCGGCGGATTTTTCCACGCCGTGGAAAATCTCAGACGGCGATCCAGGCGGCGGCCTTGCGGGCGCGGGCGCCGCGGAGGCCGAGGCTTTCGAGGCTGCGGAGGCGGCCGCCCCCCTGGCGCGCGGCCAGGATGCGCCGGACGGTGACGGGCCCCAACCCGGGCACCCGCAACAGTTCGACGCGCCCGGCGCGATTCACATCCACCGGAAAACGTTCGGGATGGCGCCGGGCCCAGTGTTCCTTCGGATCGATGTCGAGCGGCAGGTTGCCGGCAGCATCGAAGCCGATTTCCTCGGCGGCGAATCCGTATTTCCGGAGCAGGTAATCCGTCTGGTAGAGCCGGTGTTCCCGCGCCAGCAGGTCGGCGTTGGAAGCGGCGCTATTCTCGCCGGGCAGATCCGGAGTCCCGAGGCCGCGTTGGTAGGCGCTGAAGTAAATGCCCTTCAGGCCGAGGCGTCCGTAGAGCCCGCCCATGTAGCGCACCACTTCGCGATCCGTCTCGTCCGAGGCGCCAACCACGAACTGGGTGCTGGTCTTGACGCGCTCGTAGCGCGCGCCCTTAGCCGTCAGCGCCGCGATGCGCCGGAGGGGGCGGATGATGGACTGCCGGTAGTCCTTGCGCGTGGTGAGCTTGGCAAAGTGCGACTCGCCGGCGGTTTCGATGTTCAGCGAGACGCCCGAGGCCAGGGCCAGCGCGCGGTCGATGGCCGCATCCGACGCGCCGGGAATGATCTTGAGGTGCAGGATGCCGCGGTAGCGCTCGCGCCGGCGCAGCAGTTCCGCCGCGGCCAGCATGCGGTCCATGGCGGCATCGGGATTTCCGCACACCCCGCTGGTCAGGAAGAGGCCGATCACCTGCCCGGATTTCCAATAGGGCAGGAACGCGCGCACAATTTCCTCGGGAGCCAGCGAACAGCGTGCTGTCACATCGTGGCCGGCGCGCAGGGGGCAGTATTTGCAGTCGTTGGTGCAGACGTTCGAGACGAGCGTCTTGAACATGAGGCTGTGGCCACCGCTTTGGAGCGTCACGGGATACAGCCAGCGGTTGTCCAAGCCACGCCGCCGCGGATCCCCCGACCCGCACGAACACGCGCACGACAGATCGTATTGGGCGTCGGCCGACAGGATCCCCAGCTTGTCCTGCAGGCCGGGAGCTGACCGGATGACGGGCATGGTCCAGACCGTAACTGAACTTCCGTTCCAATTCAAGAGATTTCAAGTGCAGGATAAGGCCCCTGAATCCATGGCCATTTCAAGTTGCAGGACAGGGCAAAATTCAGGTCCTGGTTCATTATGGAGTTTATAAACTCCATAGTATGGTGTTTATAAACTCCATAATGAAGGCAAACCCCGGATTGACCGCCTTTGAGAATGACAGGAACTGGGCAGAACGGAACCTGCCCCTCCGGAACAGCCCTGTCATGAAAGCCATCTGCAACCCCGTACACCCCATCACCGATGCGCTTGTGGCTTGATGAGATTCTGGTTTCCGGTTGCCCGGGTCACTCGGTCCCGGTATTCTGCCGGCGTGAGAAGATGTTCACAGTGGCTGTGCGGGGTCCTGCTCGGGGCCATGTGCCTGACCGGCTCCGCCTGGGAGCCGGAGCGCCTGCTCATCTGGATCAACGGCGACAAGGGCTACCAGGGCATTGTCGAAGTCGGCGGAATCTTCGAGAAAAACACCGGCATTCCCGTCAACGTTGAGCATCCCGAAGGGGCCACGGACAAGTTTTTTCATGCGGCCAAGAGCGGCAAGGGGCCCGATATCATGATCTGGGCCCATGACCGGCTCGGGGAGTGGGCGGACACGGGCCTGCTCCTGCCCATTGATCCGGATCCGGCGTTTTTGCCCCGCATCTTCCCGAAGGCGTGGGAGGCCTTCACCCACCGCGGCCGCCTCTGGGGCTACCCCATCGCCATGGAGTCCACCGGCCTCATTTACAACAAGGCCCTCATCTCCGAGGATGAAATCCCGGCGAATCTCGCCGATTGCGCGCGGCTGGCCCCCGCCCTCCAGGCCCAGGGCGCGACCCCGATCATGTGGGACCTGAACAACACCTATTTCACGTTCGGTCTCCTGGCCTCCGCAGGGGGCTATGTCTTCGGCCGGCGTCCGGACGGTTCGTACGACACCGCCGATATCGGTATCACCCACCCCGCTGCCGTCGCTGCCATGGAAACGATCGTGGATTTCATCCGGACCGGCGTGCTGCCTTCCAGCCTGTCGTACTCCATCGCCGAGGCCCACATGAACCAGGGCAAGCTGGCCATGTTCATTTCCGGTCCGTTTGCCTGGGAAAACCTCCGCAAAAGCGGCATCGATTTCGGCGTGACCACCCTTCCCGGCGTGGACGGCAATCCGGGCCGCCCGTTCGTCGGTGTGGTGGGGGCGGTTTTCAACCGCTCAAGCCCCAACCTTGACCTGGCGCAGGAGTTCCTCGAACGGTATCTCATCACCCCCCGCGGCCTCGAGGCGATGGACCGCCATGTGCCCCTCGGCGTGCCCGCCCTGATCGCCTCCTACGAGGCCATGGCCGCCGATCCGCACATCGCCGGCTCGATGAAAAACATTGAGGCGGGGGTGCTGATGCCGAACATACCGCAGATGGGCGCATTCTGGAGCGCCATGGAATCGGCCCTCTCCACCATCACATCGCGGCGCGCCACGCCGCAGGACGCCTTGGAAAACGCCCGCCGGCGCATGGCGCGGAGTCCTTGACATGATCGCGCGCACCTGCCACCGCATCCTTTGGGCGATCCTGCTGGTCGGATTGTTTCTTCTGGCGGCGCGGATGGCGCTGGGGAGGGCGCCGGCCCTGGGTGCGGCCCTGGCGGCCGCAGGCCTGGGCGCGGCGTGGATCTACCTGTCCCCTCGCACCCACGCCTCCCGCTATCTCCTGCCCGGGCTGGCCGCCTTTGCCGTATTCGTGCTCATGCCCCTGCTCTACACCGTCTATATCGCCTTCACCAACTTCAGCAGCGAACACCTTCTCTCCCAGGACCGCGTCCGAGCTTGGTTTGCGCAGGACTTCTACACTGCGGATCCCGCCCGCTACCCCTTCCGTCTGCATCCCGTGGCCGGAACCAACACCTACCAGGTTTGCATTGTCCTGGAGGAAAACGCGACCGGCACCAAGGTGTTGAATTCACGCCCATTCACGCCCGAGGAAGCCGCCACGGGCAACCCCATCACACTGGCGCTCAACACGGTGCGGCCCCAGGCCCCGCCCCTGGGCATGCGCCAAATCATCGCCGCCCGGCCCTGGCTCAACCGCGCGCGCTTCACCATGCCCGGATCCCCCATCCCCCTGCGCCTGGTCAGCCTGCGCGACCTGGGTTTCCGTCTGGCGCTGTGGACCCCCGACGGCGACAAACTCGTGAACGCCGTCACCGGCCAGGTCCTCGTGCCCGATCCGCAGCGCGGCAACTATGTGGACGAGCAGACCCGCGCTCCCGTCGGGCCCGGCTGGCGAGTCTGGACTGGCACGGATAATTTCCGCCTGATTTTCGCCGATCCGGCCATCCGCGGACCGTTCCTCCAGATTTTCGGCTGGAACGTGGCCTTCGCGTTTTTGTCCGTCGCCATCACCTTCGGGATCGGGGTGCTGCTGGCGAGCCTGCTGCAATGGCGGGCCCTGCGCGGACGCGCGCTCTACCGGACCCTGCTCATCCTGCCCTACGCCATCCCCGCGTTCATCCCCATCCTTGTGTTCCGCGGCCTCTTCAACGAAGGCTATGGCGAAATCAATCTGCTGCTCACGCAACTGTTCGGCATTGCCCCCAAGTGGTTCACCAACCCCTGGCTGGCACGCACGATGATCCTGATCGTGAACACGTGGCTGGGCTATCCCTACATGATGATCATTTCCTCGGGCATGTTGCAGGCCGTGCCCGACGAACTCTACGAAGCCACCGCCATCGACGGCGCCGGCCCCTGGACCAATTTCGCCAAGGTGACCCTGCCCCAGATTTTCCCCCCGCTGTTCCCGCTGCTGATCGCGAGCTTTGCCTTCAATTTCAACAATTTCTCGCTGATCTACCTGCTGACCGGCGGCAAGCCCGACATCACCGGCTCGGCCACCGTCGCAGGCACCACCGACCTGCTGGTGTCCTATACCTTCCGGATGGCGTTCAAGGATTCGGCCGCGCGTTTCGGATTCGCCTCCGCCGTCGCCACCTTGCTGTTCATCGTGGTGGCGGTCCTCGCCTGGCAGCAATTGCGTCTCAGCCGCCCCGCCCCCGCCGTGAAAGGAGGCCGCTGATGGTGGAAGGCCGCGCCTACCGCGGACGGCTGGTCCTCGCCCATGCCGCGCTGATCGGCTTCATCGCCCTCGTGATGGTGCCGCTGTTCATGGTTGTGTCGATCTCGTTCCGTCAGGGCAACTTCGCCACCGGCAGCATCCTGCCCTCGCGGGAAACCTTCAGCCTCGAGCATTGGCGCATGGTCCTGGGCCTGCCCGTGCTCCAGGCCGATGGCACCTGGGAAACCCCGTCCGTTTCGGTCCTGCGCTGGTTCTGGAACTCGGTGAAGATCTCCGCCACCAGCGCCTTCTTGATCCTGCTGCTGTCCTCCACCTGCGCCTATGCCTTTGCCCGCATGCGCTTCCGCGGACGCGACCGCCTCCTGGGCGGGCTGCTCATCCTGCAGATGTTCCCCATGGTCCTGGCCATCATTGCCATCTATTCGATCCTGGAGGCGATCGGCCGCTGGGCACCCGCCCTGGGCCTCGACACACATCCCGGCCTGATCCTCGCCTACCTCGGCGGCATCGCCACGCACATCTGGATGATCAAGGGCTATTTCGACTCCCTGCCCGTTTCCCTGGAGGAATCCGCGAAGATCGATGGCGCCACCCCCTGGCAGACCTTCCGCCTCATCATGCTGCCGACCTCGCTGCCCATCTTCGCGATCGTCTTCATCCTCGCCTTCATCGGCCTCATTGGCGAGTACCCCTTGGCCAGCGTCGTCCTGCAGCAGACCGACCGCTGGACGCTCGCCGTCGGTGCCAACAGCTTCCTCTACGAGCAGAACTACCTGTGGGGCGACTTCGCCGCTACCGCCGTGCTGTCCGGCCTGCCCATCACCATCCTCTTCCTCGCCTGCCAGCGCCTGCTGATCTCCGGACTCACCGCCGGCGGCGTCAAGGAATGAACGCCGCGTGGCAGATGTTCCTGGGATGGTTGTCCGACGCCGGCGTCTTCCTGGGCTGGAGCACGTGCGTCCTGTTTTGCCTTGGGGGCCTGGCCCTTTCGGCGCTGTCGATCTCCGGCACCTGGCTCGTGGGCGTGGCCGCGCTCATGGCCGCCGCCCTCACGGGTCCGGACGCTTTTCCAGGTTGGTCCACCCTGCTTGGTTTCTTCGCCGTGTGCGCCGGCGTGGACATCATCGAATGGTTCGCCGCGAGCTGGGGCGTACGCCGCCGGGGCGGTTCCACCGCCGCCGGGTGGCTGGCCTTGTTGGGCAGCCTGGGCGGCATGGTCCTGGGCAGCCTGCTGATTCCCGTCCCGTTCCTGGGCGGACTGCTCGGCATGATGTCCGGCAGTTTCGCCCTCGTTTTCCTGGCCGAACGGCACCGCCTGCGGGCCACCGGCCAGGCCGCGCACATTGCCGGCGGGGCCGTGGTCGCCGGCTTGTCCGTGCTGTTCCTCAAGGTGATGGCCACCGCCGGGTTGGTGCTCTGGCTCGCCGTGGGCCTGCTGGCCTGATCGTTTGCGTTCCCGGCAATTTGCGGTAGATTCAACGGTTCATGCATCCGGAAACGGTCATTATCGGCGGCGGATTCGCTGGCCTCCAGGCCTGCCGGGCCCTCGCCCGTGATTCGATCGGGGTCCTCCTGATCGATCCGCGTCCCGGGCCCGTCATGCTCCCGGCCCTGCCCGACGTGGCGGGCGGCTGGGTGCCCGAGCGGATCACCCACCGCCCGTTCAACGAAATCCTGCCCACCAACGTCGTCCACCTCCCATGGTCCGTTTCCGCGATCGACCTGGATGCCGGCACCGTGGTGGCCGATGGCGAAACCATCGCCTACCGACAGCTGCTGATCGCCGCCGGCTCGGTCCCCAATTTCTATGACTCGCCGTTCCCGCGCGACCGCCTGTATCCGCTCGGCACGCTCGAGGATGCCCTGCGCATCCGCCAAGATTTCGCGGCCTACCTCCGGGAGACGGACCATCCGCATGTCCTGGTGTCCGGCACCGGCTATACGGGCCTGGAGCTGGCCATGAGCCTCTTTTTCCGCGCCAAGGCCGCCGGCAAGCCCTGCCGAGTCACCATCGTCGATCCCACGCCGATTCTCCTGCCCTCGCTGCCCGATCGGCAGCGTCGGTACGTTTTGGATTTCCTGGTGTCGCAGGGCGCCGAAGTCCGCCTCGGCGTGGCCGTGGAATCCTTCGATGGCCGCCGCGCTGTGGCCGGCGGCCAGCCCTATGACGACATCTTCTACTGCTGGGCCGCGGGTTCAACCTTCGCCGTCCCGGAACTCAAAGGCAACGTCGAGCGCCTGCGCGATGGACGTCTGAAAGTGGCCGCCGACCTTTCTTTGCCTGGCTATCCGCACGTCTTTGCCGCTGGCGACTCTGCTGCCATCAACCGCAACGGCCAGGCCCTGCGCAAGGCCGTGAACTTCGCCTACTACGGCGGGCGCCATGCCGGCCGCAACCTGGCCCGGCAGCGGGCCGGCCGGCCGACGCGCCCCTTTCATCCCGTGGACCTCGGCTGGATCGTCCCGTTCCATGCCACCAGCATCGGCCGCCTGCCCGGCAACCTCTGGATCCGCGGCCCCCTCGGCGTCCGCCTGCACCACCTCATGTGCGGTCTGCGCAATTACTCTTTCAAGAACTTCGCCGGTTGCCTCCAACTGGCGTTGAACCCCAACAAAGGAAAAAAACCATGAACCTCAAGAAACTTCTCATCGGGACCGATGCGGATGCCAACCTCGGACTCGTGATCCTGCGCGTCTTCACCGGCGCCGCCCTGCTGACCCACGGCTGGGGCAAAATGTTCGGCGGCCTCGGCGGGTTCATCGAGAACGTGGGCCAGATGGGCTTCCCGGCACCCGCCGTGATGGGTTTCCTGGCGGCCTTTGCGGAAAGTTTCGGCGCCATTTTGCTGGCCATCGGCCTGCTGACCCGGCCGGCCGCCTTCCTGATTGCGGCCACGATGGCCGGCGCCGCGCTCAAGGTCCACGCCGGCCAGGGCTTTTCCGGACAGGAAATGGCCTGGCTCTATTTCTTCCCCGCCCTGTTCTTCCTGCTCAAGGGCGCCGGCCAGTGGTCCGTGGATGCAATCCTGTCCAAGAAGACCGGCTAAGTTCACTTTCCCGACAGAGGCCTCGGATCTCCAAAACCAGAGCGGAATGGAGCCGGGACGCCCCCGTCCCGGATGGGAAACGCCTCCGGCCCCGCGCTTGCACAAGCGCCTCCCATACGGCATATTCACGCAATCATCTAGATCGGAGCCCCCCATGACGTTGAAACTCGAGAAAATTCCCGGCTATTCCGGCCCCAAGGGCCCGGTCGTCCTCGTCGTCATGGACGGCGTGGGCCTCGGCAAGTACGAAGAGGGCGATTTTGTCCGCGCCGCCTGGAAGCCCAATCTCGACTGGCTCATGGCCAACTGCCCCCACACCACGCTCAAGGCCCACGGAACCTCCGTCGGCATGCCCTCCGACGACGACATGGGCAACTCCGAAATCGGCCACAACGCCATCGGCTGCGGCCGCGTCTTCGACCAGGGCGCCTCGCTCGTTGCCAAGGCCGTCGCTTCGGGCGCTCTCTACCAGGGCGAAACCTGGAAGAAACTGATCGCCAACGTCAAGGACCACAGCTCCACGTTGCATTTCATCGGGTTGTTCTCCGACGGCAACGTCCACGCCCACATCGACCACCTCAAGGGCATGCTCGCACAGGCCAAGCAGGAGGGCGTCAAGCGCGCCCGCATCCATCCCCTGCTCGATGGCCGCGACGTCCCGCCCACCTCCGCGCTGGACTACATCCTCCCTTTCGAACAATTCCTCGCCGACTTGAATGCCGGCGGCGGCGTGGACTACGCCATCGCTTCCGGCGGCGGCCGCATGAAAGTCACCATGGACCGCTACGAGGCCGACTGGCGCATCGTCGAGCGCGGCTGGAAAACCCACGTCCTTGGCGAAGGCACCCTCTACCCCTCCGCCCAGGCCGCCATCGAAGACCTGCGCGCGAAAAACCCGGGCGTCCTCGACCAGGACCTCCCGCCCTTCGTCATCGGCCGGGACGGCCAGCCCCTCGGCCCCATCCGGGACCATGATTCCGTCATCCTCTACAACTTCCGCGGCGACCGCGCCATTGAGCTGACCCGCGCCTTCGAGGAGGACGACTTCCCACCCTTCGACCGCCAGCGCCGCCCGCAGGTGCTCTTCGCCGGCATGATGCAGTACGACGGCGACGCCGGCATCCCCAGAAACTTCCTCGTGCCCCCTCCCGGCATCACCCGCACCCTGGGTGAATACCTCGCCGACAACGGCGTGCCCCAGCTCGCTCTCAGCGAAACCCAGAAGTTCGGCCACGTCACCTACTTCTTCAACGGCAACCGCGCCGACAAGTTCAACGACGCCCTCGAAGACTACGTCGAAATCCCCTCCGACCGCGTGCCCTTCGAGCAGCGCCCGTGGATGAAAGCCGCCGAAATCACCGACAAACTCATCGAGGCCATCCGTTCCGGCAAGTACCGGTTCATCCGCGTCAATTATCCCAACGGCGACATGGTCGGCCACACCGGCGTCTTCCCCGCCGTCAAGATCGCCGTCGAAACCGTGGACCTCTGCCTCGGGCGGCTGATCCCCCTCGCGCAGGAAACCGGCGCCATCCTTGTCATCAGCGCCGACCACGGCAACTCCGACGACATGTACGAACACGCCAAGGACGGCTCCGTCAAACTGGACCAGACCACCGGCCAGCCCAAGGCCCGTACCGCCCACTCCCTCAACCCGGTCCCCGCCATCATCTACGACCCCGCCAACGTCGCCAAAGCCAAGCTCGCGAACAAGAAAGGTCTCGGCATCGCGTCCCTCGCCGCCACCTGCCTCAACCTCCTCGGGTTCCAGGCCCCCGACGACTACACGCCCTCGCTCGTGGAAATCGGCGGCTGAGGATTTTTCCACGCCGTGGAAACATTTTTTCCATTGTGTGGAAAAATCCAGAAAAGTTTTTCCATTGTGTGGAAAAAAACGCCGATTTTTTCCACACCGTGGAAAAATGCTTTCCACCCTGAAAAATACTTTTCGGCGGTAGGGACGCCGCGCCGCGGCGTCCGTACTTTTTGGAAATCTCAATATCCAATAGCCAATAACCAAGATCCAACCGAACCAGTATTCGATCCCCGGTCCATCCTTGGACATTGGATATTGGATATTGAATATTGGATATTGAATCTTCTTGCCCGGGGCGCGCCATGTCGTTTGTAACCGATACCCCTTCCGGCGCGGTGTTGAATCTCCGCATCGTCCCGCGCGCCAGCAAAAACACCATCCAGGGCCGGCACGGCGACGCCCTGAAGATCCGCCTCTGCGCCCCGCCGGTGGACGGCGCCGCCAACGCCGCTTTGATTGAATTCCTCGCCAAGACCTTCTCCCTGCCCCGTTCCCGCATCCAACTCCTTTCCGGCCAGACCTCCCGCACCAAGCGCGTCCTGCTGGCCGGCATGAAGGCGGACGAGATCCGGGGCAGAATGGAATAGTGGAATGTTGGAATGATGGAACCATGAATCAACCCATGACCACCCAGTTTCCAGTTTCCAGTTTCCAGTTTCAATCCCCCACCATTCCCATATTCCACCATTCCATATCTCCATGCGCCATTTGACCGAATATTCCGATCCCGCTGCGATCCGCGCCCTCGCGGCGGAGATCGCCCGAATTTCGATGCGCCCCGCGCGGATCATGGAAGTCTGCGGCGGCCAGACCCACGCCATTTTGCGCCACGCACTGGATACGCTGCTGCCGCCGCACGTCCAGCTCCTGCACGGCCCCGGCTGCCCGGTGTGCGTCACGCCCGCCGCCTACCTCGACCAGGCCATTGCCATCGCCCGCCGCCCCGACACCATCGTCTGCACCTTCGGCGACCTCCTGCGCGTGCCCTCCGACGCCTCTGGCGACCTGTATGCCGCCAAGGCCCGCGGGGCGGATATCCGCATCGTCAACTCGCCGCGGCAGGCGCTCGACTTCGCCCGGGACAACCCGGACAAGCAGGTTGTTCACCTGGCCATCGGCTTCGAAACCACGGCGCCCGCCAACGCCATGCTGGCCTTTCTGGCCCGGGAACGGGGACTGGACAACGTCAGTCTGCTCGTCTCGCAGTTCCTCGTCCCGCCGATCCTGCGCGCGATCTGCGCCGATCCCGAAACCGCCCCCGACGCGTTCCTCGCCGCCGGTCACGTCTGCGCCGTGGTCGGTTCGGATCCCTATCGGCCACTCGCACGCGAACTCGGCCGGCCGATCGCGATCACCGGCTTCGAGCCCGCCGACATCCTCCTCGGTGTCCGCGACGTCCTGCGCCTGTTCGAGGAAGGCCGCGCCGAGATGGCCAACTCCTACCCGCGCATGGTCCATCCCCAGGGAAATCCCGACGTCCGGCACCTGATCGATACCGTATTTGAAACCTGCGACCGCGAATGGCGCGGCCTGGGCCTCGTGCCCCAGAGCGGCCTGGCCCTGCAACCGGGCTATGCCCGCCACGATGCCGCCCTCCGCTTTCCCGGCACGAGATTGTGTATTTATAAAAACACAACCTATGCCCCGGAATGTCCGGCGGCTGACGTGCTGCGGGGAAAACTGCCCCCCCCGGCTTGCCCTCACTTCGGCACGCGTTGCACGCCGGACCGGCCTCTCGGTGCCCCGATGGTCTCGCCCGAGGGCCCCTGCGCGGCGTTTTTCCTGCATCGGCGGACTTGAGCCACCTACATCGCCTGAAACGCCCGTTCGGGCCGAGCCCCATGCCTCGCGGCGGGGCAATCGGAAATCCGGACCGGCCTTATGGCTGAACGACGCGATAGTACCGTTTTGGGTCCATCCCGTTGCCGGAATCGATCAGCGTGATTTCTCCGCCGGTGCCGGCGTTGGTGACGATCGGGGTCCACAGCACGGGATTAGTCGCCAGATTCCGCGTGAACTCCAATCGGTACTGGGTGTTGGTCATGGATAGGAGTCGGGTGGCGTAGTTAGTGGCGCTGACCTTGTTGATGGCGCTGATGTTGACCGCGGCCAGGTTGTAGGCCACCAACGCAAAGTCCTGGTCCAGGGTCGGCGGCACATTCGGAACGCCGTCGGAATTGATGTTGAAGGCCGTGACCGTTATCTCCACCAACCCGGTCGTGCCGGGAGGCAAGAAGACGCTTTCCACGTTGTTGCGGACATCCGCCACGCCGCCGGTGGTGGAAAAGGCCCCGGTGAACACGTTGCCCAGATAGGTCTTGCCGTCCGCCTTCACGCTCAAGTTGAGGTCGTTTTTATAGGCGTTCCCAGCCGTCGAACCCGGCGCATCCGTCCAGGACAACGTAATTCTCACCGGCAGGTAGGCTTTGCACACCGCTCCCGTGAAAGATCGGCTGGTCCCGCTGTTCGTGAAGGTGTCCACGCCCTGCTGGTCGCGCAGGAGGCGGGGAGTTCCATCGAACGCGCGGTCCAGATCGACCATGCCCATGCCTTGGGCGGAAGACCAGAGCGTGTCGTTGGCGTTGGTTCCCGTCAGGTAGCGGGTGGAATTCATCAAGTAGGCCTTCATCATCGCCGGGCTGGGCACCCCCCAGCCGCGGTTGGCAAAATACTGCCAAACGAGCGCCGCGCCGCCAGCCGCCGCCGCCGTGGCATGGCTGGTGCCCGAACCGGTGCTGTACCATTGCTGGCCCAGGGGGAAAAAATTGCTGACATTGCCGGCACTGCCCCCGCCCGGAAGGGCGCAGATCCAGGAGGCGTCATAACAGGCCAGGGCCATCCCGGTATCCAGCGGCGTGGGAGCTTGCGGCACCCCGCCGGTCACATGAGTGCCGGGAGCAACGAGTTCCGGCTTGCCGCGGCCGTCGGTGCAGGGGCCCCGGCTGGAATACACGGCGATTTCGTTGGCGTTGTCGGCCGCCGGATCTCCGAATCCACAGCCATCGGTGCCCGCCGCATTCCCCCCGCCCTGGTCGCTGGCCAGGGAACGAACATTCTCCGCCGCGCCGACGGTGATGACGTTTTTTGCAGTCCCGGGCGAAGAGATTGTCTGGGCCGAGCTGCCCCCGTTGCCGGCCGGCATCACGAAGACCATGCCTTGGTTGCCGGCCGCCGGGACAGCGGAACCGGCTGGCTGAACATCGCGCACCAGGGCATCAAAAGTCTGGGCGTCGGCATCATAGATCCCGTTTTCCACCCCGCCCCAACTGTCACAACTGATCCTGGCGCCATCGCTGTAGGCGCGCGAGAACATATCTTCGAAGTCCGGCATGGTCCAATCCACCGGATCGAAGATCACGGACGACCCCAGCCTGACGAACGGCGCGATTCCCAATCCGTAGCGGTACCCGGCGGAATCCTGATGCGGAAAGCCGGTGGCGCGGTCGTTATAACCGCCGATGATATGCCCGGTGAGCGGGCCGTGGCCATCGCAACCTGCCAGTGTGCTGCTGGTGTTGGGGGTTCCTTCCAGTCGCGCATAGGCCACGCGGCTGGCCAGCCCGGTATTGCCCGACACGTACAAGCCCGCATGGCCGGGTATCGTCGTGCCGTTATCAATCCCCGAATCGGCAACATCAACAACCAGGCCGGAGGTGATGAACTGCTGCTGCCTGAATCCCCGGGACGCCAGCCAGGCCAGATAACCCGGGCCGGCGGGCGCGTTGCCGGACAACTGGCCGGCCAGAATCACCCCCTGGCGCTCGTCCATCTTCCGCGGCGCGGCATACGGCAAAATAGAAATCACATCGGGCCGCGCCGCCACCGCGTCCAGGGCGGCCGGATCGATGCGTGCAATGAGGTTCCGGTAGTGTCGAAACACGTTGTTCCTTTTTAGGGGCTCCTTGGCCAGGGAGATCAGCAACGCGGCCGTTTCCGGATTGGCGGCCTCGTCTGATACCAGTTGCACACAAAACAGGCCGCCGGACATTCGGGCCTGTGGATGAATCTTGTCCCGGGCCAGATAAGCGCCTTCCCACTGGAGAGGCGTCCCGCGGGTGCGAAGCGCCTGCCGCGCGGCAGCTTCGCCATAGACCAGATAGGCATTGTCAGGGATGTAATCCACGATCTGCCAGCCTTGTTCCTGGAGTTGCGCCACCCATTCCGGCTGGATCGGGCCGGGAAATTGGACCAGGTGGAGCCGGCACCCCGGCAAGACCTCGGTGGCCGCCCGCGCCATGGCAGCGGCCGGGCGGCTTGTATCGATGGCTCCGGCATGAAGATGGATGGTGTGGGCTTGCGGGCTCAGCAGACTGGCGCCGTACACCAGAACGGCCAGCGGGAAAACATGGATTCGGCCGCCTTTGGATGGTGGTGCGCCGCACGCCGGTTTTCCCCGCCGGAACGTGGCCGGCACAAACCGGGGCCGCCCAATGAAACAACGCCGCCGATTCAACCCGATCCGCCCTGAAGGGAGCATGAAAACACTCCTCCTTGCCTGCCGTGGAACACCGGGCCCGGTGCCCGCAAGACCGGCGGCACCCCGGTCTTCCATTGGCGAGAACGATCTTATTCGATGCGCCCCCCCCGAGACAAGCGTCTGTAAACGTAAAAAACCGGGGCGGGAATCCCCGCCCCGGTTCCAGACGCCGCGGCTATTTCCGGATCACCCGATAGAACCGCTGGTCATCCGTCGGGTTGAGATCCTCCAGGGTGATGCCCGCGCCCGTGCCGCCCAGCGACATCACGTCGATCCAGTTCGGGGGCAGCAATTGGGTGGTGTACTGCAGGCCATAGTTGATGCCCGTGACCGAAGGAATGGACATGGAGACCTCGGCGCCGCCAGGCACCACGACGAAATCCCCGAGGGGTTCCGGATCCGGGGTGACCACCGTGCCTCCGTCGGTGGTGGTGACCGAAACAATCTCCGACCAGGTGCCATCTTCCATGCGGACGCGGACATAGTAGGGCGTTTCCGGTTCCAAGCCGGTCACATGGCATGTCAGCGCGGCCTGGGTTTCGTCCAGGATGATCGAACCCATGCCGCCGCCGCCGCCAACGGGACCGACAAAGAAGTTGTCCAGGAACACGGTGGCCCCGTTGTACACCCGGACTTCGAAGTTCAGGGTGTTCACCCCGGCCGCCGGCACCACCTGATAGGTCATCTTGGTCCATTCTGCCGTGGTCGCGTTGTAAGTGGAGGGCTGAAGGCTGTCGCCGGAAACCTGTCCGCCGGCCGACCAGGACGCCCAGATGCGCACATCGGTTCCGTCGCCGGCCGTCGTCCGGTAGTAGTAGCTGATTTCGTATGTGGTTGTGCCGTCGCCGGTGATGGAAACCGTCTGCATCAGGTCGCGCGTCTCGGTGGCTTGGCATTGGACCGCGTAGGTGCCTTCCTGCGGACTGGTCGTGACAACGGAATAGCCGCTTTCGAACTTGTCCCAATCTGTGCCGTCGCCCGTTTCAAATCCCGGGTTGGCCATCAGGTTGCCGCCGCCGCCGCTGGTGAAGTCGGCATCCGTTGCCACCTGCACCTGGTAGTTCGAGGCGCCGGTGCAGGCCGTCCAGTTGACGGTGAAAGAATTGCTGGAGAGGTTGGCGATGCTGGCCACCGGGACGGTGACGGGGCCCGAGGCCACCGCGACGGTGGCCGTGGCGCTGGCGGTGCCCAGGACATTGGTCGCCTGGAACACGAACGCGAACGTGCCCGTGGCGCTGGGCGTGAAGGAGAGCGTGCCACCCGCAAAACCGTAATCCGCCGCATTCGCCGTGCTGGAAAGCAACTGCAGGGCGGGAGTCGGCGAACCCGACACGTATCCGGCCACATCGAGAGAGAACGGCGCAAGCAAGGTCGCCGCCTGCGGCGGGATCACGGCGAAGGAAGGCGCAGCCTCCTCATCGGTGGTGTTGACCGTATACGGTTCCGCCCAGTCGCTAACGACCTCGCCACTGACCGCCTGTACGCTGTAGGTGTATTCGGTCATGGGGTCCAAGCCCGTGACTTCGTGCGAGGTCACGTTCCCCACGTTCACGGGATACCCCGGCAACGGGGTGCCGGACAGCGATCGGGCCGCCCCGGTCTCGATGGAGACATCGTCAAGGAAGAATCGCTCCTTCGAGGCCGCGCTGGCCATCCAGCGGATCTTGGAGCCCGCCGCGCCCGCGGGGAACGTCACCTCGTACGCCGTCATGGTTTCACTGAGCACGACGGAATCATCCGTATAGGTAGCGCCGCCGTCGGTGCTGATGCCGACCAGCACCGTCGTGGCATCGGCGGGCCATGACGCCGCCTTGAACGACACCTTGGTTGTGCCGGACAGGTCGAGCGCGGGGGTTGCAATCCAGCCCTGAGCGCTACTGGTACCCAGCTTGATGCTGCCAATATTCTGGTAGATCTTGCTGCCGATCCAGCCCGCAGCGGCGGTGTATTCATCCAGCGATCCGGCGACATCCGTCGTATTACTGACGGCAAAACCGGCAAAGTCCTCGGTCAGGACCACGCCGCCGCCGGAGGAAGCCCCCTGCACCACATCCACCACATAGGACAAGGCGCCGGGAACCGCGCTCCAGGCCGCCACAAAGGAAACGCTGGAGACGGTGGGATCGGGAACGAGCACCGGCGTGGCCAGGCCGGCGGTGACGGTGAAGGTCACGGGCTCGCCGGGGCCCTCGGCGTCGTCGGACGCGGTGAATGTGAAGGTGAACGTACCAACGGCGTTCGGGGTAAAGGTGAACAAGCCGGCTTCCGTCAGGTTCCAGAGATCCGCGGCTACCGTGGTGTCGCAGTCCAGGCTGACC
Organism: Lentisphaerota bacterium; assembly: GCA_012514035.1. Lineage (GTDB taxonomy): Bacteria > Verrucomicrobiota > Kiritimatiellia > CAIQIC01 > Lenti-01 > Lenti-01. Next base: position 24,134 of record JAAZBB010000008.1, read on the forward strand.
AGGTCGCCATCCGGCTCCGCCCAGACCAGTTGCACCGGTTCGATCGCGGTTCCGGCCACGGTTTCCTGCGGAGGAATGGCGGAGAGCACGGGCGGGGAATTCGAGGTCATGGAGGTGCTGACCGTGCCAGTGGCCGAATACGGGCCGGCGGCGTTGCCCAGGGCCCAAATGCGGTAGTAGTAGGTCGTATTCCAGTCCAGACCGGTCACGGTGTAGCTGGGCCCTGCCGCGTCCTGCGCGGCCAATACCAGGGTGTTGCCGCCGGCGGGCTGGACCCCCGTAACTTTCAGCGCCTGGAGCCGTAAACCGACGCTTTCGGTCGCGACCGCGCAATGCCACTTGACCCGCACGCTCCCCTGCCCCAAAGCCGCCGCGGGCAGGGAGGCGGAACCGGAAACATAGGGCGACGATGCGGTTGCGCTGTCGTTGGTCCCGAAGGCAACCCAGGTCGTGCCCCCGTCCAGCGAATAGGAAAGAGTCAGCACGTTCGCGGAGGAACCGCCATAGGTCGCCACGGAAAACGACGCAGCGGCCTCCAGATAACCCACGGTGGAAAACGCCTCGCTGACCACGCCCGGATCGCTGCCGATCAATTTGTGGTAGCCCACGCTGGTGCCGGAATAGGAGGCTCCGCCCACATATTCCCAGCCCGGGGTCGATTCCACGGCGCTGTTGGCCACCTCCACAATGGTTTCGGTCTCGCCTGAACCGCCCGGCGAGAAGGTGTCCGCCGTGGCCACGTCCAGCAGGTAGCTCGCGGCGCCGGCCACGCTGGCCCAGTTGATCGTGAAGCGGTCGGGCCCGATCCCCGTTGGCGCCGCCAGGACCGGCGCCGCCAGGGTGGCGTTGACCGTCAGGCCGGCGTTGGCCGTGGCCCCCAGGGTATTGGTCGCCGTGAAGTTGAACAGGTAGGTGCCGTCGGCGCTGGGCGCGAATGTCAGCACACCGCCGGAATAACTGGCCCCGGGCTGCACGGTGGTCATGGTGACCGTCACCGAGGAATTCGTGCCTGCGGTCGCCGCCCCAACCGGGAAGGTCAGGGTCTGGCCCACGGTGACGCTCTGGGGCGTCATGTTGCTGAAGACGATGAGGCCGCCGGGCGGCTCGCTGCCAATCCAGCCGGCGATGGTGTTCAACAGCACATTGGTGTTGTAGGCCATGGCGGTGGTGTCATCGGCGATGGCTACGTCCCAGGAATAGTCGTAAAGTTCGTAGAAGTTCGCATAGGCGTCGCCGTTCAAGTCGCAACTGATGGGCACGGGATTGGTCCAGCCCTCGATCAGCTTGGAGGTGAAAACGCCGCCGTCATCGCCGTCCCACGAATACTGGTCGTAGTCCGCGGCGGTGATCCAGCCGATCTCGCTGGACGAAATCCGCGCCAGCACATCCTTCCGGCCCGCCGCCAGCTTGGCCGCGCGGTCTTCATCCATGATCCTGCTCACGTTCCCGGCCAGGTCCCAGACGCCGCCGGGGGGCGCCGCCGCCCGCGTGCCCAGCGGGGCCGATTTGAATAAGCCGCCGGAATGGCAGGTATCCACGACGACCACCACCTTCACGCCCGCCGCGAACTTGGCCAGGTCCGCCGCCAGTTCCGTGTCCTGGTAGTCGTCGTCGTAGGAACAAATGTAGACCGACGTGCCGCTGTTTTGGCCCCCGTGGCTGGAATGGAAATACATGAACTTGTCGCCCGCTACCGCTGTGGCGGCGCAGTTCGTGATGGCCCGGCGGATGGCCGCCTTGGTACCGGCCGAATCCAGCAGCCGAGTCACCGTGGCCGGTGTCCAGTCGCCGCGCTGGATCGTGTTCGTGTAAATATGGTTCGCGTCCGGCACGCACCCGGAGAGGAAACTCGAGGAATCAATGTAACTGCTGCTGTACTTGTTCAGCCCGACAAAGACTCCGTACGCGGCCCCGCCCGCGCCGACGTCGTAGGCGGTGACGGTAACATCGATCCGGTTGGTGCCATCCTTGTCGCCCGCATAGAAGCTGACCACGGAGGATCCGGCCTCCGTCGGCGTCCATTGGAAAGTGCCGGTTGCGCTGCCCACATTGGTTGCCCCGGCAAAACCCGCTCCGGCCGGCAGGCCGGTCGCCCACAGCCGCACTTCGTCGGCCGCATCGTTCGGAATCTCCGTGCCGGTGATCGTGAAGCTCATGGTTTTGCCCACGGCAACCGACTTATCGGTGCCGGCCGGATTGACCGCGATCGAGGGCGGGAAGTCCGCCGCGCCGCCGTCGGCAATTCCGGTCAGCGAGATATCATCCACGTTGTAATAGTAGCCGTAGTACTCCAGGGAGGAGACCGCCTGGAGCTTGACCGCGGTCGTGCCCGCCGGAACCGCGATCCGGACGGTGGCAATGCCGGTGGGGGTCACGCCGCCAGCCGTGGGCGCCACCGTACTGGACACGCCCGCCGTGGTGACGGCGATCCCCGTGGCGGTATAGGACCACAGCGCGCCGGTGATGCTGCCGCCTTTCAGTTCATTGCCCATCACGGTCATGTCCGCCTCCGCCGGATACTCGCCGCCGTCCAGGGCCAGAAACACGCCTAGGGTTTCGGACGGGAACATGCCGTAACCATCCTCGGGATATTCCGTCGTGGCCGAGAGGTGCAGTTCCACCATCACGTCCGAATAGGCGGACACATCCACTTCGTCCAGTTCCAGGGTTTCGCTGAGCTCTTCCGTATTGCCCGGCTGCCAGGAATAGCTGCCCGTGCGGATACGCTGGTTTGCCGGGGTGTCGCTGGCGCCCGCCGTGTTCAGGACGTAGTTGGCGGAGGCAATGCCCCACGTGTCGTTGGCCGTGCCTTCGAAGCCTTGGAAGGCGATTTCGACGGGTTCACTGCCGTCGCTGACGGTGATCTGGACGACGGCGCTGTTGGTGCCGTCATTGTCCACGGCCCAAAAGGTCGTCGTATAGACACCGAGCGGCCCGGCGTTCGCCCAAGTAAAGGTGCTGCTCGCGGAGCCGGTGTTGGTCGCCCCGGCAAAGACGGCGCCCGCGGGCAGGCCCGTGGCGGAAAGAACGATCTGGTCGTTGTCCACCGTATCGGTGGCGGTGACGACGAAGGAAAGCGTATTGCTCCAAACGACGGATTTGTTGCCGATGGGATCGATGATCGGCGGCTGATCCATCAGCGCCACTTCAGAAATATCCGCGTTGTCTACGCCTTCGAAACTGGGGTAGGTCCCATAAGCATCGCGGAATCCTTTAAACTTGATCAGCTTGCCGACGTTGCCTGGATTGCTGGCCAAGCCCCAGGCGTCTCGTCCGCCGTCTTTTTCCAGCTTAACCTGCAAGCAGTTGTTGACGTCTGACTCGCTGTCCGTGTCCGCGCAACTCACGCTATAATCGTTCGTCCAAGGCGGATCGAAATTGTTGTAAGCCCCACCAACGATATAGCCTTGGGCGTAATACTCCGTTTTGTTCGTTGACAGCGCCAGAGCTTGCGCAATGGTATAGGGATCATTGACCGTTCCGGAACCCGCCAAGGCAACCGAGCAGAGGATCCCGGCGGCAATAATGACTCCACAGATTTGTTTCATGATTATCTCCTTATCGGTTCGAGCCAGAGGGCGGCATGGATTGGATTCCATTCACCGTACAGATCAACGTGACTCATGGTTGCGGATATTACTTCATGCAGGGATGTCCTGCAAAAGGATTCACGCCCCCGGAAAGAAACGTTCTACCTTCGGACGGCGGGCCGCTCCGCCTTAAAGTCACACACCATTCCGGCTGGAGACACCGGTTTCGTCCCGGCGTTGACACCTGACAGAGCCCTCCGTTACCTTTTTGGGCAACCACTATGGCTCAGGCAACGCGGCGGTTATCCATGGACAAGACCTTAATTCAATTTCACCCAGAGGTCCGGGAAGCACTAGAAAGCCACTGCCCGGTAGTCGCCCTGGAAAGCACGCTGATTACGCATGGCCTGCCCTACCCCGTGAATCTGGAGGTGGCGGGCGGCCTGGAAAAGGCCGTTCGGAAGGCGGGCGCCGTGCCAGCCACCATTGCCGTGCTGCAAGGCCAAATCACGGTCGGACTGACGCCTGCTGAACTGGCCTATCTGGCCGAGGCTAAAAACGTCCGCAAATGCAGCCGGCGGGACTTGCCCATTGTGCTGGCCAAGAAAGGCGATGGGGCCACCACTGTGGCGGGCACCATGATCGTCGCCCACCTGGCAGGAATCCGGATTTTCGCCACCGGGGGCATCGGAGGCGTGCACCGGGGCCATCCGTTCGATGTCAGCGCAGACCTGCTGGAACTGGCGCAAACGCCGGTGGCCGTGGTGTGCGCGGGAGCCAAGGCCATTCTGGACCTGCCCTTGACGCTGGAGGTATTGGAAACCCATGGCGTACCGGTCATCGGCTATCAATGCTCGGAATTCCCGGCCTTCTACACCCGGAGTTCCGGGCTTCCGCTGGATATCCGGTGCGACTCCTGCGACGAAGTGGCCGGGATCATCCGGGCGCGCGACGCACTCGGATTCCGAACGGGTACGCTGGTGGCTACCCCGGTGCCGAAGAAGCACGAACTGCCCGCGCCGGTTGCGGAAGCCGCCATCGCCCAGGCCCTGAAAGAGGCGGAAAAGCGCGGCGTGCGCGGAAAAGACGTCACCCCTTTCCTACTGGCGCGCGTCAGCGAGTTGACCCACGAAGAAAGCCGAACCGCCAACGTGGCGCTTCTGGAAAACAATGCGCGAACCGCGGCCCGCATCGCGCGGGCGCTGGGGGAAAGATAACTTTTTTTGCCGCCGGAATTATCGTGCTGAAAGCCTTTCGCCATTCCCCGGCGGGAAGGTTTCCTTTGTCAACCATTCCCGCCCTACAAGAGCAGCCACGACCACATCCGGTTTGAATTGTAGGGCTGGAACGGTCGCAGACCTTCCTGCCTGTTTTCCAGCCTTGTCCTGCCTCGAGACCCTATGCGAACCTGTCGTCATGGACAAACCGTCACCGAACCGCAGGCACCTGAAACGCATCCCGGTCTGGATTCCCCGCGATCAAACCGTCATCTACTTTGTTACGCTTTGTTGTGATCGCCGTCGCCAGGTGTTCACCATTGGCTCGCGTGTCCGAATCCTCCTTGAATCCCTGCTTGGCATGACGAAATCCACGCACTGGAAAGTTCCCCAGATCTGCATTATGCCTGATCATGTGCATCTCATGATGATGCCCATGGAAGAACGGAAACAAAGCCTTTCGCGCGTGGTCCAACGCTGGAAATCATCCTCCCAGCAACGATTCACGCGCGCCGGGCTGACGGGCCGAGTCTGGCAACGCGAGTTTTTTGACCATCTCCTTCGTTCAGATGAAAGCCTGACCGAAAAATGGCGGTATATCGAAATGAATCCGGTCAGGGCAGGACTGGCAAAGACCCCTGCGGAATATCCCTATCTTGGATCGCCAGACGAGATCCTGCAGCGCCTGATCTGATATGCAGGGATGGAGGGGATTTTGAGGCGTCCAGGCAAAGGCAGGCGGGAAGGTCTGAAGACCATTCCCGCCCTACAAGAGCAGCCACGACCACATCCGGTTTGAATTGTAGGGCTGGAACGGTCGCAGACCTTCCAGCCTGTTTTCCGGCGGGAAGGCCTTCTTCGTCAACCATTCCCGCCCTACAAGAGCAGCCACGACCGCTTCCGGTTTGGATTGTAGGGCTGGAATGGTCGCAGACCTTCCAGCCTGTTTTCCGGCGGGAAGGCCTTCTTCGTCAACCATTCCCGCCCTACAAGAGCAGCCACGACCGCTTCCGGTTTGAATTGTAGGGCTGGAACGGTCGCAGACCTTCCAGCCTACCTTCCAGCGGGAAGGCCTCCTTCGTCAACCATTCCCGCCCTACAAGGACAGCCACGACCGCATCCGGTTTGAATTGTAGGGCTGGAACGGTCGCAGACCTTCCAGCCATTTCCCGGCGGGAAGGCCTTCTTCGTCAACCATTCCCGCCCTACAAGAGCAGCCACGACCGCTTCCGGTTTGAATTGTAGGGCTGGAACGGTCGCAGACCTTCCAGCCATTTCCCGGCGGGAAGGTCTCCTTTGTCAACCATTCCCGCACTACAAGAGCAGCACGACCGCTATCGGTTGGATTGAAGGCAGGTTTCCAGATCCCACCCGGTCAGCGACCGGGCCAACAGCCGATCCGCAAAAGGGTTCCCCTTTTCATGCGGTTCAAGGCACGTGCCGGGGGATCTTGATGCGGTAGTGGCGAACGGCGTTGGCCGGATAGTCCGGGTCGATCCACTCCACGGTTTCATCCAGATCATTAGTCACCGTGGCCAGGTACTGCCAGGAATCCGGGTCGGGCAGTTGATTGTCATTGCCCTCGATGTGGTAGATCCCGTTGGGCACCGCCAGGGAGATCAGCTTCATGCCCTCGGGGACCTCGTACGACTCGACCCAGCCGATGTAGCTTCCGGGGGCATCCGGATCGGTACTGGCCCACCACTCATAGAAGTTCGGGAAGTGGTCGTCGTCCCAGTCGCCCATTTTGGGCTGCGTCAGGTCGCCGTCGAAATACTTGAATTCCCAATCGTCGGGGATGTCGTTGCCGTTGGCGTCCCACGGCACCACGATGGTGGCAGTGTTGGTCACGATCACCGTGCCGTCGTTGGCGGTGAATTGCACGGTGTTGGTGGTGCCGGCGGACCCCATGTTGGTGACCCACCAGGCAAAGGCGCCGGTGGCTGGGTTGAACGTGGCCGTAAACGGCAGCGGGCCGGAAGCCAGCTCAACCGGATTCTCGTCGGGATCGGTGGCTGTCACGAGGAAGGCATTGGTGGTGCCGACGGCATTGGTGTAGGGGCCCGGAGGGGCAAACCCGATTTCGGGCGGGTGGTTCTCGGAATCGGCGGCGAAAAATCCGATGCTGAAGGACAGGGTATTGGTACCGACGATTTCGACCTGGCGGGTTTGCGCCTGGTTGCGCATGGGCACACTGGCGAAGCCGGCGCCGTCGTCGTCCGTCGCGGCGAGGTTGACCACCCCCTGGGACACCGCCAGTTCAATGCCGGCCACGCCTTCGGGCGTGCTGAGCGCCACCACCCCGCCGGTGGCGGTGAGGGTATCCACCAGCCCGTCCTGGCCGGTCACCAGCAGGTTCGAGAGGTCGGGCGAGAACCCATGGCGCACATAGAGCTTGCCGCCGTTCAGGGTCGGATTGATCGCATACTGCACGGCAAACGCCGCGGCATCCGGGGCCAGGGTCACGGTTTTGACGATCTTGGAATCCGCGGAAGCGAGTTGCCAGCCGCCGGTCACGCCGTTGGTGGTCAGCGTGTAGAGCTGGTTGACATAGAGGTTGGTGTTGGCCCACCAGTCCTTCAACGCGGAGGTGCGGCGAGCGACCACGTTGGTCGTGCCGCCGGAAACGCTGATGTTGGCCGTTCCTTCTTCCTCCGTCTCGCTGCCGGCGTAGGAGGCGAGGTTTCCGATCATTTGCCGCACGCGGCCATCAGAGGAACGCAACCAGGCAACAATCATGCGTCCGCCGATGCGCTCAAAGACAGCCGCCACGTGGCGGTTGTAGAGCACGTATTCGTTTTCGCCGTCGAGGTCGAGATCCAGGCTGGCGGTTGCCGTGGCGGAGAGGTCCCCGGCCGTGGCCGCCCATCCGTCCACCCAGGTATAAATCGCCGCCATGCGGGTCTGGTTCTGGGCAATCCGGGCGAAATCCACGAGAGTCTGGCTGTCGCTGGCCGGATTGATGTATCCGCCGAAGCTCCAGCGCGTCAGGTCGTGGTTGCTTTCGTTGTGAAACGCCGTTTCGAAAACGGAGGCATGGAGCACTTCACCGGCGAGGCGCTGGACATCCGGATGGGCCAGCGCGGCCACACGGGCCCAGGCCTGGGAGGCCAAACCGCTGACTCCCACCCGGCCGTAGGCGGTGGCGTTGGTCACGCCGGGCCGCAAGCGGAACTTCCGGTCCCGCAACCCCTCGTGGCGCGAGCTGCCGTTGTACCAGTTGTCGTAGTTTTCGTTATTGGCGTGGTTGATCCAGTCGTGCGACTGCTTCGCGCCGGCGGTATCGCCGCGGTCAATGGGCTCCCAGCTCTGCCCGGACGGCAGCGGGACGTCGCCGGCGGCGATGTCCTCGAGCGCGACCAGTTGCGTCCAGGGATGGTTGGCCAGCCAACGCAGGTTGCGGTCATAGGCATCCGCCAGGGCGCGCGTCCCGAATTCCTCCCACATGCAGAAGATGGTGGACACCTGGTCCTGGCGCCAGGCCCGGGAGCGCCGGCTGAACAATTCGCGCATCGGCAGGGCAATGCCGCCGTCATGATTGACGAACCGGTAGCCGTCCGCGGCGTTATTGATGACGAAGCTGTTCACCTGGTTGATACGGTTGATGCGATAGCCGTCGTCACCCAGCGCCACGGTGCGGCCGAACCAGTTGAACATGTGGGTGCTCTGGTCCACCAGCGTGTAGCGGAAACCCAGATTGGTGATCATGGCGAAGGCGCTGGCATCCAGCACGCGCTCCGGCGGCCAGAAAATCGAGTTACTGTTGATGCCGGCCCCATAGATGCGGTTCAGCGTGTCGGTGGCCAGCTCGGTATTGTTCCGGTTGAACGCCGGGGTGAAGTACGGCACGATGTGGTCGGCATAGGTGCTGGCCATCAGGGAGACGATATTGCTGGCCACCAGTTCGCGGATCCGGGCGTTGAGGGCGGCGCCTGAGCGGGCGGCGGGCGCATTGGTGCGGACGGGTGCCCACTCCAGGGCGCTGGCCAGCGTGGGGGTGACATGCAGATTCAGCGGCGCGCCGTACATGCCGTGGCTCTGGATCGGCCGGTGGTAGCCGGCGCCCTGTCCGTTGTCCACGATGTCATGGATGACGCTGCCGGGCTGGAGGGCCTGGTTGCCGTGGGCTAGCATCGCGATCTTCGCGGATTTGCCCATGTCGTTGTCCGCGTTCCGGCCGATCCACTGGGTCAGGACGGGATTCTGGATGATGTAATCCTGGTCGCGCCAGTAGTCGGAACAGAGCCAGGTGTTGCGGATGATGTCGGTGGTGTCGATCCGATAACCGATGTCGCCTTCGCCGGCCTTGCCGCCCACGCAGGTATTGCAGGTGCCATCCTTGGTGGTGAAGACCTGGAAGTTGAGCGTGTTGGCATTGCCGTTCCAACCGGCGTTGACCAGCGCCGCCCGGTCAATCGCAAATTCCACCGCATCCAGCTCGGAATTGAAATAGGCGCCCTTGAACCCGCCCGGAGCCTCCACGACGCCGGCCGCGGTCAGGCTGTCCGCCTCCGTCAAGGTATTGTTGGCGGGATTGCTATCCACATAGAGCCGGCCGTTCTGGCTGTCATAGACAGCCGCAACGGCCTCCCATTTCATGTCCGTGCGCCCGTCCACCTCGTCCGGCAATGCCGCCTCGCCGACTCCCGGGCTGTTGAAGTCAATGACCACGTAGAAATCCAGGCGCCCGTCCTCAGCATTGGCCTGCAGGTCCTGGAAGTCGATGCGGAAATAGAGTTTGCCGTTGGCGGCTCCGCCGTCGCGCATATAGAAGGCCACCATGTCGCGGGAGCTGTCGAAGCCGTCCCAGCGCCGGAAGATGTCCACGGCCTGGGTGCCGCCGTCGTTGTAGGGATCCAGCGCGATCAGGTCGTCCAGAGTCCAATCCGTGAACTCCTGGTAGTTGGTGACGCCATTGACAACGCCCAGCACCGGGCCGCGTCCCACGGTGATGGACCCCGGCGGAGGCGGCTGGCTGGGATCGTCGAACTCCCGCGGGTTGGTGCCGTTCTGCAGTTCCACCAGGTTGGAGAAGCCGTCGCCGTCGGGATCGCCGGCCGCGCCATGCTCGGTGACAAGGATGATCTCACCCGTGCGCATGTTGGTGTGCCCGATCACGCCGCTGTCCCACGGGTTGAGTCCGTAGCGCACTTCCCAGCCATCGGGCAGGCCGTCGCCGTCCGTGTCGGGATTGATCGGATCGGTCTCCAGCCAGAGTTCCCCGGCGTTCCAGACGCGGTTGGAATTGGAATCACCATCAATCCAGCCGTTGAAGTTCTTGTCTTCGCCGTAGCCGTCGCTGAGGCCGTCGCCGTCGGAATCAGGATTGTTCGGGTCGGTCTCGGTCCAGGCGGGGGTCCAGATTCCGGTGGGCCAGCTCGGGCGGCTGCACTCGTCATCGTTGGGCCCCAGGGGGCTGCCATCGCCATCGACCCAGCCGTTGCGGTTGGCGTCCTCGACGCCGTCCGGCAGACCGTCGTAATCGCTGTCGGGGTTGGACGGATCGGTGGTGGAGCCCTGCACCCGGCGCGACCGGTCGCCGCCCTTGCTGCGGCTGTCCACGCCCGGCACGGTGCAAGAATTGCCGCCATCGGTGTGATTATCCAGGGTGTTGTAGAAGGGCGGATCGAGGTCGCCCCGGAAGTTGGGCCAGCCGTCGGCATTGGTGTCGGTGTTGGTGAGGGCATGGGTTCCCGGGGTCCGCCAGCCGACCTCGAGGCCGTCTGGCAGGCCGTCGCCGTCGCTGTCGGGACTTTCCGGCAGGCTTTGGCCGAAAGCGTAGTGGACATGCACATCGCCGTTGTTCCAGCCTTCCGAGGTGGTGGACGGCAGCGGGGTCGGGGTGGTTTCCCAGGAGTCCTCCAATCCGTCATCGTCGTGGTCGAGGTCGTTGGTGGTGGTCATGTCCACGACCTGCAGCAGTTGCAGGCGGGCGGTGCGCGAGGCGGTATTGGTCTGACCCTCCGCATCCCGAACCCAGGCCGTGAACCGGTAGGTGCCCGCGGTCAGGTTGCTCCAGGTCCAGTCCCAGTACAGCGTGCTGCCGATATTGGTGGTGCCGGCAGCCCCAACCTCGCCCGCATAGCCTGCGGGCGAGGTAAAGGAGATGCCGGTTTCCACCGCATTGGTGCCGGTGGACAGCCGGATGCGGGTTTCCCGCAGGGCCGGATTGGTCGCCAGCACTGCCGGCGGCACATCCGGCAGGATGATGACATGCAGCTTGCCGTCGCTGCCCAGTTCCGGCGGTTCCGTGACAATGATGGACGGCCGCAGTTCGCCCATGGTCCTCACTTTGCGCGTCGCGCGGATCGTGGTGCCGCGCACGCCCGTGATTTCAAAGCTATGCAGCCAGTCGGGGTTGCCGTTGTAGACATTCGGCATGGTGAAGGCGATCGTGTTTTCGTTGGGCCAGTCCCATTGGTGGGAGATGTTGATATCGTCGTGGGAAAGCACGACGCCGTTCGCCGGATCGCCGCCGTTTTCGGCGCTGTTGAGCTTGATGGTAAAGAGCGCCAGGGCCTCTTCGTCGTTCAGGTCCGCGGCGAACCGCGAGGAATACTTCACCCGGATCTCCCAGCCGGCTTCGACATAGTCGCCGTCCTGCGGCGGCCAGTCGAAATAGAGGCGGCTGGCGTCGCCGCGGGGCTGCACGTTGCGCGTCAATTCGCGGTAATGGCCTTGGGCCTGCGACAGCCCGGCGTTGGTCCAGGCCGTCTTGTCGGCGCTGGACCATTCGCGCAGGCGCACGCGGATCGTGGCGTTGCCGTTGGTTGGCAGGTTGGCGTAGTTGAACCGCCAGGCCTGCGGATGGGTTTGGCTCATGTCTTCGGGCGTTACGGAATAGGCCTTCTGCCAGGCGGCATAGACGTTCCCGTTGCCGTTGGACTTGCTGGTGGCGCTGTCATCGTTGGTGGGATCATCATCCTCGATGCGGTACCAGACCTCGCGCACGGTCGGATCTGTGCGTACCACCACGCCGTATTCCGTGCCGGAGAGGATGTCGCCATTATTCGCAGGCCACTGAATGATGCCCTGCGGCGTCTCTGCGTCCAAATAGAAGGTTTGCTTGAAGGTGTTGTAGATCGCCGCCCCGTCGGCGCGGTTCACGAACGCCCGGGCGGAAACCAGGTGGAATCCGTCCTTCAGCCCGGTGCGGGTTTCGCCGTAGTCGGCATGGGGCCGGTATTGGACGATCGCCGCGTTGAAGTTGGCAATCTGGAATTCGGTCAGCATTTTGTGCTTGAGGGTGATTTCCTCGGCGCTGCCGGGCCAGACCGTATACCAGTCGTTTTCTTCCCCGTCCTGGGCATTGAACACGCTGGCCTTGTAGCGGAACACGGTGCCGGCAGGCATCGGCGGTACCATGACCTCCCACCAGTCGGTGGCACCGTCGCCATCCCCCACCCAACTGGCCTCGATCACCCGCGTGTCGGGATTCCCCGGGGTGCCGCCGGCGCCCTCGGGCCAGGCCACGCCATTGGTTGTGTAGTAGAACCACAGTTCGTTGCCCGGATTCTTGGGTGTTTTCACCGCGATGTACAAGGTCTGGTTGGCCGCGCTGGCCACCGCCGGCCAGAACTGGGTATAGCCGGCCCGCGGCCCGTCCTGCACCCCGTTCGGATCGTGAAAGATCCAGGAGGACTCCTTATAGGAACTGTTCCAGTCATTGCTGGCGATGGAATTGTTGATGGTGAACCTGGCCACGCCAATGGTGGCGCAGTAGGTCTCGGCCCCGGCCGAGCCAATCTTGCAGCGGTTGGAATCCGACGCCGAGAACTTTTCCGCCCAGATGCGCTTGATGAAGCCGGCCTGCTCGTAGCCCAGGAGGATATCGTCCGACAGGGCCGGCGGATTGTCCCGCGGATCGCCGCCGGAGTGGTTGGCCCCGTTGAGGTCCATGCCGCCGTCGAGCTTCACCAAAACATTGGCCGTTGAACCGTCCGCACGCACCACGAAGCCCAGGTTCGTCGCGCTGGTCACCCGGGGCAGGTCGATGGCATAGGCGAAGTCCGCGTCGTTCGTGTCGGCCAGGTTGTAAGGGTTGAAGTTCGCATCGCCATCGGGCCCGTCCTTGCGGACGACGCGCACCGTGCCGACGGGCTGACCGTTCTGCAGGATCGTGACGGGCTGGCCGCCGAATTCCGTCCAGGTCGGGGCCGGATCGGGGTTTTTCCAGGAAAAGATGAAATAGCCGCCCGGAGGCACGGTGACATCCCAGAGCTGGGACGCGTACTTGTAGAAGCCGCCGCCGTACCAGGAGTAGTTGTAGAGGTAGGCATCGCCCGAGCCGCTGATCTTGGGAAAGCTGATATTGCCGACGATGTCGCGGGCCTGCCCGGAGTCGTAGTTGTCGTTGAGCATCACCAGCATGGTGACATGCTGTGGCCCGGTATCGCCGCCCTGGCGCCAGTCCAGGCGCTCCCAGGCCACGTAATCGCCATCGCTCCAGACCCCGCGCTGATAGCCGCGGGCAAAATGCTCGTGACAGTAGAGCAGATTGGGCACGCGCCCGTCGCCCCACTGCCCCAGGAACGCGGTATTGGCCCAGCGCGGGAAGGCCCCGCCGCTTTCGCCCAGCGTCTCGGCATGATAGTTGCCGTCCGAATAGATCAGGCCAATGCCCTGGCGCAGGAAGTAGAACGCGTGCTGCAGCTCCCGCCGCGCCGCATAGTCGTTGTCGTGGCTTTGCGCATGCATCACGCCCAGGCCGGGTGCAAACCCGCCCCAGCCCGGATTGTCGAAGCCTTCGAGTCCGTTCCACATGCTGCCGAGGCGGTCGTTGAGCTGGCTGCGCAGATCGTTGTCCACCAGCCGCATGCCGGCATCCCAATAGCCCCCGTAGGCCGGCGTGTTCCCCAGATGCTCGCCGAACAGCAGGGCGTCGTCGCGCGGAAGTTCCGTTTCGAAATTGCTGTCACGATGGTTGTCCCAATCACTGTACCCGCGCGTCATGTTGAACTGCCACTGGGCATTTCCGCAGAAGCCGTGATTGCTGCTGTCCTTGTCTTCGCCGGACATTTGGCCGAAGAAATAGTCCGGCACGTGCTTGACGGCATCCAGCCGCAGGCCGTCCGCCCGGGTCTTCGCCATGAGCCATCGGGCATTCCGGCACAGATAGGCCCCCACGTCCTCCGTGAAGAAGCCGGGATAAGCGGCGATCATGTTCGTGGTGATCCCGTTGTTGGTGCCGAAGCCGACATACACGTTCTTGTCGGTGCCGCTCGACCAGTCCCAGGGATCGCTGTACTCCGGCGGCATGTTGGTGTTGGGCATGCGGTCATAGAACTCGGGATGGTGCGGATGCCGCACGAACGCGGGCTTGGGATTCGTGGAACCTTCGGACAGCCCGTGGTTCTGGTTGGGCGTCTCGTGGGCAATGTCCACCAGATCGGACAAGCCCAGGTGCAGCACCTGCCAGGCGTCGTTCCAGTCGCGGCAGTTGTCCCATTTTCGATAGAAGCCGTCTTCGGTCCGGCGCAGATGGAAATCCTCAGGCACCATGCCGGGATAGACATCGACGGGAGTGGTTTCGTTGTAGGCGGGGATGTCAAAGGCCCGGTGATTCATGATCGTGTCCAGGTAAACCCGGATGCCGAACCGATGCGCGGTCTCGATCATGTTGAGCAGTTCCGCCTCGGTGCCGTAGCGGGTCGTCACGGTGCCGCGCTGGTAGCGACCGCCCAGGTCGAAGGGATCGCACAGGTCGTAGCCCACGGAGAGCCCGCCGCTTCCCTTGGTCGGCGGCGGAATCCAGATCGAGGAATATCCCGCCTCCGCCAGTTCCGGCATCTTGTCGGTAATCTCCCGCCAGGACGTGTTGAAGTACTGCAACATCGCCTCGCCCGATGACACCGACGGCCAGGCCCCGGCGATCATCAGCCCAACCAACCCGGCCCGGAATCCCCGCCCCGTAAAGTGCTTCGATCTCATCCGCTTGCTCCTTGCCCGTCCTTGTTCCGCCGCCACGAGTTGCCGGAGAGAAGGCTGGCCGATTTCTGTCTTTTATGGACTATACCTCACTCCAGAAATACTCTCAATGGGAAAACGCTTCAACGGGCGCGGGAAATCACCGCCCCCCCCTCCCGAGGCGCGCCGGATGGCAAGTGGGTGCGGCTTACGGAATCCAGCGGATCCGGTAAAAGGTGGTCGCCGCTTCTGCGGCCACGGGGGCCAGGGCATCCATTTCGCGTTGCCCCGCGCCGGCCGTCACCACGTCGCCCGCCGGTTCAAAGACCTGTTCGCCGGCCAGGATGGCCGCCTGCTCGAGCTGGTACTTCTGGCCCGGTTGCGACAGGAACCTCACACGCATCGCGTCGCCGTCCCCGCCGCTCTCGACCGACCCCGCCGGCACCCGGGCAATGGACTGGATCGCCGGTATCGACGCCGAATCGGTGGGATCACTGCCCATGAGATGTTCATGCAAATCGGTGAATCCGTCACCGTCGTAGTCCGGCGTGGCCCGGTCATCGATGCCCAGCGCTTTCTCCCATGAATTAATCAGGCCGTCCCCGTCGCTGTCGCCGGAATCCAGTGGTTGGGTCTCATCCAGGAAATACATCTCCAGCGAAACGGCATTGGCCGTGACCGTGACCGTGCGTGAATCCGCATAGAACGAGGCATCGGCCAGGGCCGGCGTGTTGAACACCCGCGCAAAAATCACCGTGTCGGCGGCCGGACGCTGGGAAAATACCATGGCGAACAGGCCGGGCTCGGCCGTGTTCATGCCGATGCCGCCCACGCTGTCGGCCGTCAGCAGCGGGTTGTTAGGATGGGCCGCGCCCGTCGGGGACGGCGGATACCGCAGGTGGTTCGGCGCTATGCGAATCTCCACCCGTGCACGGTTGGCGGGATCGTCATAATACATCCCGGGCATGGGATTGCCGTTCTGGTCCAGCACAGGAGTCAGGTTGCTCAGGTACAGCGGCTTGATGATCTGTCCGCGCGCGCCGGCCGCCGCCAGACAAACCGCCGCCAGGACGACGCCGGTCCATCCCCGTCCGATCCGGCCGGGAAAACAACGTCCATTCCTACTGTACACGTTGACCAAGGTTGACGCTCCTTTCCCGGGAATCGTTCAAACGCTGATTGATTGACGCCCGGAGAGTAGCGCCTCGCCCGGCGGCAAGCAAGCCATCTTCCCGCCCCAATCCATTTTGGGCTGAACCGCCCCCCCCCCCCCGGGGGGGGCGCCCGGGCGGCCCGCCCTATTGGAAGACAAACACGTTGACCGGCTTGCCGGGACGCTCGTCGGCTTCCTCAACCGTGGCCGTCAGTTTCATGCCGGTCTTGGGTTCGGCCACCTCCACGCGGCCGGACGCCTTCAGTCCGTTCTCGAACTGGACAATGCCGAACTGCAGGAATTTCTTGGTGTAGCCTTCCGGCAGGTTCCAGACCCGCGTCCACGTCAGCAGCGTGCAGGGGCCTTCGAGATCGAAGGTGGACCAGTCCTTGCCCGTCACGGGATCGCGCCGCGCGCCGCACTTGGCACAGATCATCGGTGCAGGATAGAAGATTTCTCCGCAACCCTCGCACTTGTAGGCCTGAATCTTCGGGGCCTTCACGTCGTACATGCTGAAATCGATCATGATGGCGTCCTCCTATTCCTTGGCGCAGATGACGGCCACGACGTTGTTGCCGAAGCCGCCGAAGTTGACGGACATGCCGACCTTGGGGTCCTTGACCTGCCGGCCGGGCTCGGCTTCGCCCCGCAGTTGGCGGACGAGCTCCACCACCTGCGACACGCCCGTGCCGCCCACCGGATGGCCCTTCGATTTCAGGCCGCCGGACGGATTGATCGGTAGGCGCCCGTCGATCTTGGTTTCGCCCTTGCGCACGGCCAAATAGGCCTTGCCGCGCTCGAACAGGCCGATTTCCTCGCTGATGGCCAATTCGAGGATGACGAACGCATCGTGCAGCTCGGCGAAGTCGATATCCTTCGGCCCCATCCCGGCCATCTGATAGGCCTTTTCGCCCGCGATGCGCACGGCTTCGAGCTTGAGCGGATCCTGGCGGTTGTGCACGCAGTGGGTATCCGTCGCACTGGCCACGCCCGCGATCCTGACGGGTTTTTTCTTGAATTCCTTCGCGATGGGCGCGTCCATGTTGACAAGCAGCACGGCTGCCGCGCCATCCGTGACCGGGCAAGTCGAGTACATGCGCAGGGGTTCGGCGATGTATTGGTTCACCACGTTGGCTTCCGGCCCGTCGGCAATGGCCTCGATCTTGCAAGGCAACTGCACATGGGCGTACTTGTTTTTTGCGCCGTTTTCATGGTCCTTGACGGCGACCAGCGCCAGGTCGCGCTCGGTCAGGCCGTATTTTTCCATGTACATCCGGGTGAACATGCCGCCGAAACCCGGCAGCGTGAGGCCCATGTTGTACTCGGCTTCGGTGTGCAGCATCGTCGCGACGATGTCCGTCGCGCTCCAGCCCGTCACCTTGCGCATGATCTCGCCGCCGACCACGAGCACGACGTCCGCCATGCCCGAGGCCACCGCCATGGTGCCGACCTTGATCGCGCTCGCGCCCGAGGCCGGGCCGTTCTCGATCAGCTCGGCAGGCACGGGTTCCATGTCCATCTTGCTGATCATCGCCGAAGCGACGGCCGTCTGGTGGCAGAACATGCCCGAGGCCATGTTGGCCACGAAGACCTGGTCGATCTCCTTGCGGCGCTCCAAAAAGCCCGCGTCCTGGAGGCAATCCGTCGCCGCGTAGGCGAGCAGGTCCCCCAGATCGTATTCCGACGAATTTCCGAACCGGGTGTGCCCGATCCCCACAATTCCTACTCTGGTTGCCATGATCCTACCTCTTGAATCCAGGGAGCTGCGAGTATTCCGACGGCATGATGAGCTTGTCGGCCGTCTTGAGGTCGGCGTCCGAGATGGGCCGGGAGCCCGTGCACTTGATGTCGCGGACCGCCTCCCACAGCGGGCGGGTCAGCACGAAGGTGGGCACGCCGCCGAGCTCGTGGCGCACGTCGGGATACAGCGCCGAGCGGTCTTCGAGCTGGTATTCAATCATCCAGCGCTTGAAGCCGTTGGGGCTCTCCGCGACGATGTAGACTTCCTCTTCGCCGAGGACGTCGAGATGGTGCTCCATCTTGGCCGCGAAGAGCTGGGCGCCGACGCGCAGCCCGCGCTTGATCGTCAGCGTGTGCAGGCTCATGCCCAGCTTCGGGCTGACATGCCGGCTGGTGACGATGCCGGCGATCACGCCGTCGATCGCGCCGACGATCACGAACTCGTTGGCCACGCGATAGCGGTACCAGCCGAGGATTTCCGCATACATGCGCACCGCCACGATGTCGTAGAAATCGGTGGGCACGCCGATCAGCGGGAAGATCGTGCCGAGCAGCGCGCCGACTTCTTCGCGCCGCGCCTCGCGCACCACCATCTTTTCGCCCGAGGCGAGCGTAATCAGTTTCGGAGGATACGCCTTGAGCTGGATTTCCGGCGGCCGCAGTTTCATTTCCATTGCGTCGATTGCCATCTTACACATCTCCTTTCACATGACCCGTGGCCTGAATGGTGCAATCAATCCCCCTTCCCGTACAAGTTGTTTTCACCTGCCGGAGTCAACCGTTTCGCCCCGGCGGCCCGCCCCCCGCGCCTTTCGGGATTGAACCCGGCCGCCTCTCTCCGGTAAGATGCCGCGAACCAAAGGAAACGACCATGAGCCGCACGACCCGTTCGCCCCGCCGCCTGCCGACCCGTCCCCGGGTCGTCGTGGCTGCCGCCCAGTTCGCCGTGGTCCCCAACGACATCTCCACCAATCTGTACCGCTGCGTCTATTTCCTGCGCCGGGCCGTTGAGGACACCGGCGCGCGCCTGCTGGTGTTTCCCGAATCCATCACCACCGGCTTCAACCCCGCCCTGCCCGCGCGCGACCTCTGGGAAATGATGCCGCGCACGGAACAGATGCTCTCGCCCGTCCAGCGCATCTGCCGCGAACTGAAAATCCATTGCGTCCTACCCACCTACGAGCGCGGCCCCCGGCCCGGCATCGTTTATAATTCCGCATTCCTGATCGATGACCGCGGCCGCAATCTCGGTGCCTACCGCAAGACCCATCTGTTCCCAACCGAACGCCCCGAAAACAAAGGCTGGACCACCCCCGGCAACCGCTTCCCGGTGTTCCGCACCGCCATCGGCGCCATCGGCATCCATATCTGCTACGACGGCGACTTTCCAGAAGTCTCCCGCATCCTCGCCGTGAAGGGCGCCCGCATCCTCTGCCGACCCGCCGCCCTCATGCGCAACTTCGAGATCTGGGAGGCCAGCAACAAAATGCGCGCCTATGAAAACCACGTGCACCACATTGCCGTCAACGCCATCGGTTCCGACGCCGCCCACACCACCTACTTCGGCCATTCCATGATCATCTCGCCCGTGGCCCAGACCCTTGCGCTGGCCCGCGCCGTGGACGACCTCATCTATGCCGAACTCGATCCCGACCCCTTCCATTGCATCAGCTATGGCTCCGACACGCCCATGTTGTTCGACCATCTCCAGGACCGCAACGTCGCCGGCTACACCAAGGATCTGTTTTCCCCCGCCCGGGTCGAATACGGGTTCGCCCGCGGTCGTCCCCCGCGGCGAGGAAAATAATGCGTGCCATGTTCCGGCTCCTTCCCTATCCTGTCTGCAGAATGAGGCCTGGCGCATATCTTCGGCTGGCAACGCTTTGGGCGGCAATGGTCGCGGCGGCTGTCATGGCCGCGCCCGCCCGCGCCCAGGAAGCGCAGGGCCCCGATGACTCCCCCGAGGCGCTCTACCAAAGCGGCCTGAGCCGGTTCGTCGCCGGCGACTTCGAACGCTCCCTCGAATTTCTCGACCAATTGGTCAAGGTGTTCGGCAAGGAACCGGAGCTGCGGCAGCAGCTCGACCTGGCGATGTACGCACGCGCCTGCGCGCTCTATAATCTCGGGCGGCACGCGGACGCCATCCAGGCCTTCAACGACTACCTCGCCCAGTATCCGGAATCCAAATTCGCCGACGAAGCGCTCTTCCGCGTCGGCTCCGCTCACCAGCAGCTGGAAAAATACGACCTGGCCATTGGCGCCTTCCAAAAGCTCCGCTCCAGCTACCCGCGTTCCTCCTTCGCCGAGGATGCCCTCTACCAGACCGGCATCTGCCATCTGCTCCAGGAGCACAGCGCGATCGCCGCCGCCGCCTTCCAGGACTTCCTCCAACTCTATCCCGCCAGTCCCCTCTGGGGCCAAGCCGGCGCATTCCGCGCGCGGGCGCTTTTCGACGACGGCAAGGGAGCGGATGCCATTGCCATGCTCGAAACCATCGAACAGCGCCCGCGCTCCTGGGCTGTCGTCTCCTACGCCAACCTGCTCGCCTTCGAGATCGGCGACTTCATGTTCGACGACACGGAATATGAACTGGCCCTCAAGGCCTATCGCCGCGTCAAGCCCCGCCAGGCCATCCTGCGCCACCTGCAAAACGACGTGCAAACCCTTGCGGCCCGCCTCGCCGCCCTCCAGTCTGCCCGCCTGGATCCCCGCGACATCCATTCCCGCTTCCAGGAGGAACGCCGCCTCGCCGGCGATCTCGCCCAGGCCCGGGAAATGGCCGCCAAGCTCGAGGCCCTGCCCGACTATGACGCCAACCTCTACCATCGCATCGGCCGCTGCTTCTTCAACACCGACCGCTTCTGGGAAGCCCGCGCCGCCTTCATCCGCGTCGTCGCCATCGCCCAGGATGAAACCGTTCGCGAGGCCGGGCACTTCGACCTCATCCTCGCCATCTCCCGCCTCCGCCGTTTCGACGACCTCGTGCTCGAAGCCGACCGCTACCTTGCCACCTACGACCCCGCCGGGAAATGGGAATGAGAACAAAGGCCAGAGAGCAGAGGGCAGCGGTCAGGGAACGGATGACCTCCATATCCAATTTCCAATATCCAATATCCAACCGAACAAGTCCGGGCCACGTAGGAACGCCGCCCTCGTCGGGGACACCTCACGAACTGCAGCGCGGTATTTTCCATGCCGTGGAAAAAAGTTTTCCACACCGTGGAAAAAATGGGCCGGATTTTCCACACAATGGAAAAAATTTTCGCGGTTTTTCCACACAATGGAAAATCCGGCGGCGGCCGGACCTCACTGTGGAAAAATACTTTTGGGGAGACCCGACAGCCTGCCCGCCTGTGGCGTGGTCCGCGTCGGGCGGCTGCTCCGGCTGCTTACTTGATCATTGGAAATTGGACATGGGACATTGGATATTGAGATCGGCTTGCATCGCCGTTTTGCTGTGCGCCGCCCCCATGCAAGCCCGGGCCGCCGCCAAATGGGAAAAACTCGAAAACGCCGTCCTGGCCGATGGCTACATGGACGGCGACAGCTTCCACATCCGGCACAAGAACAAGGACCACATCATTCGCCTCTACTTCGTGGACACACCCGAAACGGACAAGACCCACGAGGACCGCAACGCCGACCAGGCGGCCTACTTCGGCATCGACAACGCGCGGATCGTCGCGCTCGGCACCCAAGGCAAGAAATTCACCCGCCAGGCGCTCTCCGGCCGCAAATTCACGGTCTGGACGCGCTGGGAAGACGCCGCCGGCAGCAGTTCCCAGCCGCGCTACTTCGGCATCGTGCAGATCGGCAAGGAGGATCTCGGCGAACAACTGGTCGCTCACGGCCTCGCCCGCGTCTACGGGGCCTCCACCGTCCTGCCCAACGGCACCCCCGCCGGCACCCAGTTCGACCGCCTGCGCGGACTCGAACGCCGCGCCAAGGCCAAGCGTCTCGGCGGCTGGGCCGGCAAAAAGAAGTCCAAGGTGAAGGATGGCGTCGAAATCGCCCCCGCCGAGGGCATGTTCGAGGCCGCCACGGAAGAGAAGCCGCTGCCCGGCGAAACGCCCCCCTGGGTGCTGGAGGAAGAAGCCATCGAGGTCTACGCCGACAAGTGGGCCAACGTGCCCATCGTCGCCTTCCTGCGCGCCGAGGCGTTCATCAATACCGAACAATACGAAGATGCCGAGATCGAAATGCGCAAACTCGTGCGCCGCTTCCCCGAACATCCCCAAAAGGCCCGCATCGAGTTCTACCTGGCCCTGTCCATCGCCATGCAGGAACGCTTCGAGGAAGCCATCGAGCGCTTCCACGCCTGGCTGCAGGCCTGGCCCGGCCACGTACTCCAACCCGATGTCCAGTATTGGCTGCCCGTCAGCTTCTACTACAACGGCCAGCACGCCGAAGCCCTGCCCCTTTTCGAAACCTATGCCCAGAACAATCCCCTGAGCATCTACGCGCCCGAAGCCACCTACCGCGCCGCCTGCTGCCGCTACTCCCTCGAGGAATACGAACGCTGCGCCGCCGACCTCGCGGACTGGCTCGCGCAGAATCCCGAACACTACTTCCGCCACGAGGCCGCCATCATGCGCGGCGACGCCCTGGCCGTCCTCGGCGAGCTCGACGCCGCCAAGGTGGCCTATCACCTCGCCACCATCCCCGCCGCCGGGCCGTTCTACTACATGGCCCTCACCCAGCTCGCCCGCGTCTACAAGGCCCTCGGCGAAACCAACGACTACGTGGCCATGTCCAAGGACTTCGCCCAGTTCATCAAGGACATGCCCAACGACGGCAGCATCATCGACGCCGCCTACCACGCCGGCTGGGCCCTGCGCCAGATCAAACGCCCCGATCAGGCCCGCGACCTCTACTGGCAAATGATTCAACGCCACGGCAACACCCCCGCCTGGGAGGGCTTTGACCTCATGCTCGCCGACCTCGCCGGCATGTACCCGCGCGGCGCCGACGACTACGCCGCCGACCTGCGGACCCGCTACGACAAAGCCCTCACCGAACAGCGCCTGACCCTCGCCGCCCGCCTCGCCTGGGCCCAGGCCCGCCTCCTCCCCCCCGACCAGCAGGCGCGCCAGCTCGCCATCTTCGCCGGCCGCTTCAAGTCCGACTACCTCGGCGCCGAAACCCTCGTCTGGCTCGGACGCGCCTGGATCGAAAACGACATGCCCGCCAACGGCATCCCCAACCTTGAATTGCTCCTGGAGAAATATCCCGACTCCCGCCACGTGCCCGAAGCCCAGACCCTCCTCGCCCAGCAGGCCCTCGACCACCAGGAATACGAAACCGCCCTGCTCTATGCCCAGTCCGTCCTCGACAACGCCGCCGAAATCCAGTTCGTCTTCGAAGCCACCTTCTGCCGCGCCGAGGCCCTCCTGGGCCTGCAGCGCTACGGCGACGCCATCGCTGACTACAATGCCATCCTCGCCAACCGCGCCGCCCCGCGGCGCCTCAAGCCCGACGCTCTCCTCGGCATCGCCACCGCCCTCGAAGCCCAGAAGGAATACGCCCAGGCCATCGCCTACTACCAGCGCATCTACGTCCTCTACGGCGCCTACCGCAGCGCCGTCGTCCAGGCCTACCTGCGCAGCGGCGAATGCTTCGAAAAACTCGGCGACCCGGCCGCCGCCCTCAATACCTACCGCGAATTCCTCGCAAGCGACTTCGCCCCCGGCACCGCCGCCGCCGCCATCGCCCGCCAACGCATCGCTGCCCTCGCCGGAGGCGCGTCATGATCAGAAGTCAGCAGATAGGAGTCAGGAGTCTGGAGTCTGGAGTTCGGAATTCTTCATTTGGATATTGGATATTGAATCTTCTTTCCTTGTCTCCCCGCCGCTTCCCCCGCCCCGCCGGCTGGCTTCTTCTCGCCGTTCTGGTTGCCCAAACAGCGGCCGCCCAGCTCGGTCCCTACCCCATCCGGACCAAGCAAACGTCGCTCGAAGCCTCCCTCGTCAAGCGCGATGGCGACATCCTTTGGGTCGAACGCAAATCCGCCAACGGCCTGCGCGCCCCGCAGATCGGCCTGCCTGTGGCGGACATTGTGCAAATCCAGATGCCGCGGCCCGCGTTCTTCGATGCCGTGGAAAAAATCCGCGCCGCGCCCACCGCCACCGAGGCGCAGTTTGCCTCCGCCCATTCCGCGCTCGACAAGTTCATCCTGCAGACCCGCTCCTTCCGCAACCTTCCGGGCATCCGCGCCAACGAGGCCATCCTGCTCAAGGGTCGCCTCTACGATGCCAAGGGCCTCTGGCGCGAAGCCCTCCGCTATTACGAGGATGTCGTCACCCAGGCCCCCGGCACGCCGCTCGCCACCCGGGCGCAGATCTTCGCCGGCATCGCCTATGCCAAGGGCCAGGATTGGCAGTTCGCCATCGAGTACCTGGGCGCCGCACCCCTGCCGGAAGACGATGAGGAACTGCTCTCCCGCCTGCTCTTCGCCCGCGGCGACGTCTTTTTCGCCCTCGAGAACTACGATCACGCCCTCCTGTCCTACCTGCCCCTCGTGGTCTTCTATCCGTACATCTACAACAACGAGCCGCGCGCCCTCGCCGCCGCCCTCGGCTGCTATGCCAAGCTCCGCGAATGGGAACCTCTTTATCGCACCATCCAGGAGATCAAGAAAAACTATCCCGGCACCCCCGCCGACCAGACCGCCGACGAATTCCTCGCCGAATACGAAACGGATCTCCGCCAGGCCGGCCAGTTCGTCGATGCCGCCAACATCACCTCCACGGATGCCTCCGCCCCCGCCAAGGTGAAACCATGAAAGCGTCAATGTCCAATATCCAATATCCGATATCCAAACGAACAAGTTCGAACCAGGGCTGTTCTGTAGCCCGGCTCGCTGAGCCGGGTGGCCGTTCCGGCTGCTTACTTGAACATTGGATATTGAATATTGGATGTTGGATATTGAAATTTCTTTCTCCATCTCAAATGCTCCCGCCACAAGGAATCACACCATGAAAAAATTCATCCTCATCGCCGCCCTTTTGCTGCCCCTGCCCATCCTCGCCCAGGAGCCGCCGCCGCCCGCGCCGCCGGCGGAACAGCCCGCCCCCCCCCCCCAGAAAATGACCCTCTGGGACCTGATCAAGGTCGGCGGCTGGGCCATGTGGCCCCTCGGGCTCTGTTCCATCGGCCTCGTTTCCATGGTCATCATCAACCTCCGGATGGTCAGCCGCCGCAACCTCATGCCCGTCGGCGTGGTCGTGCCCCTGCGGGCCGCGGCCGAACAGCGCGACGTCGGCCAGATGTACACCCTCTGCCGCACCGCCCCCAATCTTTTCACCAACGGCCTCCTGCCCGGCCTGCGCAAGCTGAATCCCGACGATCCCATGGCCTCCAAGCCCGACATGGAGGCCGGCATCGCCGAGGCCGTCGCCCGCGAGGAGGCCCAGGTCGGCTTCTGGATCAACTTCCTCTCGCTCATCACCGGCGTCGCCCCCATGATCGGCCTGCTGGGCACCGTCTCCGGCATGATCGGCGCCTTCCAGAAGATCGGCATGGGCGGCATGGGCAAGCCCGAACTGCTCGCCGCCAACATCGGCGAGGCCCTCATCACCACCGCCGCCGGCCTCATCATCGCCATCCCCGCCATGTTCGCCTACTTCCTCTTCCGCAACAGCCTCTCGCGCATCGTGCGCGACGCCGAGGGCGAATACTCCGCCATCCTCGACGCCCTCACCGGCTCCGGCGACCTCTTCGCCGAAGCCGCCGCCGCCCCCGTCGAAAACGAAACGTAAACCACAGAGGACCACAGAGGGTCACAGAGAAAACCTGATGAAGGTAGAAAAACCAGAAAACCGCGATTCGCTGACAGAGAAGGTTATCGGGTGTGCGATCGAAGTGCACCGGATTCTCGGTCCGGGGCTGCTGGAATCCGCCTATCAACGTTGCTTGGTTTTCGAATTGCAGAAACAGGGGCTTCACGTCGAAGTCGAAGTCCCCATCCCCATTGAATATAAAGGCGAAATGCTGGATTGCGGTTATCGCGCAGACATCCTGGTCGAACGCTCTCTTTTGCTGGAATTGAAGGCCGCGGAAACCATTCTCCCCATTCACCAGGCCCAAGTGCTGACGAATATGAAGATATCCGGGATCCACCTTGGCCTGCTGATCAACTTCCACCAAACTCGCCTGATTGATGGCTTGAAAAGGTTTATCCTATGACCCCCCTCTGTGAAACTCTGTGGCCCTCTGTGGTTGAATTGCCATGAAACTCCGCCCGCCCGCCGAGCCCGAAGCCACCATCGACATGACCCCGATGATCGATTGCGTCTTCCTGCTGCTGATCTTCTTCATGATCGCCGCGACCATGAGCAAGGTTGACCTCACCCCCGAGGTCAAGCTGCCGATCGCCCCCAAGGCGGCCATCCCGGAAGACCTGCGCGGGCGCGGCGTGGTCAACATCGTCCCGCTGGGCACGCCCGCCGGAGGCGGCGCCACCTCCGAGGCCACGCCTTTCATCATCGCCGGCCAGCTCGTGGACGAACCGGGCCTGGTGAAGGCCATCGCCGACCGCCGCGCCACCGAGCCGGACCTGCGCGTCTACCTGCGCGTGGACCGCAACGCCGAATTCAAGATCGTCAAGCGCGCCATCCGCGCCTGCGCCCACGCCGGCATCTTCGACCTCATTTTCGGCACCTTCCAGAGCGAGTCCGCCGGGGGAGGCCCCTGATGAAACTCCGCCGCCAGCCCGACCCCAAGGCGGAGGTCGCCATGACCCCGCTCATCGACTGCGTCTTCCTCCTGCTCGTCTTCTTCATGGTCTCCACCACCTTCAACAAGCAGGAGGCCGACATCTCCTTCGCCCTGCCCGGCACCGCCGACCAGGCCGACGCCGTCGAAATCCCCGACGAACAGATCATCCAGATCACCGAAAACGGCAACGTCTTCCTCAACGACCTCGAATACGATGCGCCCACCGACTCCGACATGCCCGAGTTGGTCAAGACCCTCATCCTGTTCCGCCAGACGGCCGAGGCCAACAAGGTCCCGGCCATGATCACCATCGCCCCTGAAGACAACGTCAAACAGCAGCGCGTGGTGGATGTCCTCAACGCCTGCACCGCCGCCAAAATCGCCAACGTGACCTTCGCGGTGGGAGATGATGAAAGCTGATGTTGAAGAAACGTAAATCTCAATATCCAATATCCAATGTCCAATATCCACTGTCCAAGGATGGACAAAGCCCGTTGGTCAAAGAAGGCATATACGATTGGGAGGATCGTCTAATTGAATACGCCGTACGCATTATCCGGCCTTCAGAGGCTTTGCCCTCCACCAAGGCGGGCCCCCATGTGGCCGGCCAGATCCTCCGCAGCGGCACCTCCCCCGCCCCAAACTACGGGGAAGCCCAAACGGCGGAGTCTGCCGCCGATTTCATCCATAAACTGAAGATCGCGCTCAAAGAACTCCGGGAATCCGGAATCTGGCTTCGGATCATCGCGAAGGCGCACATGGTCAAATCAGCATCCCTTCTCACCCCGTTGCTGCATGAAACAGATGAACTGATCGCCATTGCATTCACCAGCATTCAAACCGCCAAGCAACGCAAGTCTTGATCATGGCTCCTATTTGGACATTGGATATTGGATATTGGATATTGAATATTGAGATTTCCGTCGGGAGGCCGTCATGAAAATCTTCGCTCTCTGGACCTCTTTTTCCAAGGCCAAGTCTGGGGATGCCGTCCAGCGCAAGCGCGCCATCAACGCCATCCTTCTTTCCCTTGCCATCCATGTCCTGCTGCTGATCGGGGCGGTGTTCCTGACGATCATGATCATCGCGCCCAAGTCGAAGATGATGTTTGAGGGCAAAAAAAGCCCTTCCCTGCCCGCGCGCAAGCTCGAGCACGCCATCCGCGTCAAGCAGATGCAGAAACAGAGCCGCAAACCCGAAATCCTGCAGCGACTCGTCACCGAGGCCCCCTCCAAGGTCGCCCTGCCCGAAATGCCCGACATGGCCACCCCCGACATCAAGAACTTCCGCGACACGCCCCTGATGAACACCCGCGCAGGCTCGATCGGCGGCATCGGCGGCGGCGGAGGCGGCGCCGGCCGCGGCCTCACCGGCGGCACCGGCTGGTCCGATACCAAGTTCTTCGGCGAAAATGTCCGCACCCGCGCCATCACCATCTGCGTCGATATTTCCGCCTCCATGGTCTTGAAGGGCGTCGTACAGGATGTCATCGCCGAATCCGCCGCCATGCTCGAAAAGATGAACGCGGGCACCAAGTTCAATTTCATCGTCTTCGTGGACGGCGAAGATTCGTTCAGCCCCCAGATGATCTATGCCACGCAGGAGAACAAAGCCCAGGGCCTGGCCTGGCTCGAAAAGGTCAAAAGCGCGTTCAATCCCCAGACTCAGCGGTTCACCGACAAGTCCGTGGACGGGCAACTGTCCGGACGCACCGGCTCGACACCGTCCCTCGCCCTCCAAAAGGCAGTCGAAATGGGCGCCGACACCATCTTCGTCCTGACCGATGAAGCCCCCTGGCTCAGCGCCACCGCCATGGAAACCGGCATCATCTCCAATCACATGGACGAAGTGGAAACCTTCGTCCGCGGCATTGAAAGCACAACCGGGCGCTCGGTGAAAATCTACCCCATCCTGTACTCCCCAAAGGCGCGCCCCGGCCGCAACCAGTTCGGCGTCACCGGCGGCGATTATTACAAGAAAATCGCCCGCGCCACCGGCGGCCGCGTCCGCATCATCCAGGGCAAGCCATAGGCTTCCGGCCGGGATCACCATCCGTGCCGGGCGCCGCTGCCTCCTCTGTGCGCCACGCCTATATTTAATACGTTACAGGCCATCGAGTTGGGCATATGCGCCCGACTGTCTTCCGTCCTAATCCGCTTCTTATTCATGGAGGCTTGACACCTTGCCGCCGGGATTCAAAATAACGGGTGGAGCGAGAGTCAAACATGCGGATGCGGTTGCATTTGCGATGGTGGCGAAAAGCAGCGGGGCATCTCCCTTGTCAAGAAATCTCTCTTGAGGCGCGCCTTCGCCACCATCGGCCGCGAGCACGTCGGTTGCTTTGCTTGTGAATTCTGCTGGCGCTCGCATACGGGATGCCGCGCGGCGCCCGCGCGGATAGCCTGATCGAAATCGCCCGGAATCAGTTGGCCTTGGAAATTGGCTACTGGGGTTATGTCCGTTCCGGCGGTGAAGAGGAGCAGTTCGGCTGGCTGGTGCCAGTGCCCCATCCCGTCGGCATGACCAATATTTTCGACGAGATGTTCCTCGACGGAAGCCAGGCCTCCGCCCAATCCGATTTGGCCCGGACCGTCTCACCGACACGTGGATCGAATCGGAGGTTTCCGCCAATGCAACGGCTTCCGGCGATGCCTTTGCCAGCGCGCATGCCGTTGACAAGGTCACCCTGAACTTCGCCTACCCCGTGTCTTATTGGATGAGCGCCGAGGCCGAATCTACCCAAACATCCCGGGCCTGGGTCATTCTGAGCAACATGGTGAATCAAACCCGGATGTTGTATGCCAGCAACAGTTCCGACACGGTCTCGGGCCAACTGGCGCCGGGCACGTTTGTGCTGGATGCCTTTGCCGAAGCCAACAGCCCCGGCAGCGCGAGCTTCCATTATACCCTCAATGTGCTGTTTTCACCGATCATGAAAATGCAAACCCCCGCCGGCGCGCCGATTGCCAGCGGACAAGCGCCTGACGTCGGTCACGGGACCGATTTTACGGAGGCGGTGATTCCGGGGACCGTCACCAACACATTCGTGGTGTTCAACGAAGGCGACCAGGATCTGGAGTTCACCGACCGGCACTGGTTTGGCCAGAACCCGGAAAGTTTTGAGATCCTCGGCCTGCCGGAAACGGTACCGGCTCGTTCCAGCAATATGTTTCAGATTGTATTCCACTCCGCAACACGCGGGGAGCACGAAGCCATTGTCTTTCTGGCCAATAACAGTTCCAACGTTCCCGCTTTCGAGGTCCGATTGCGCGGGACCGCCTGGCGCCGGGGCCCCCCGGCGTGCATCAGCACCAACACCCATTTCACCGCCGTGTATCAAGGCGATTATCCCTCCAGCCAAACCGCGCGGATCGAAAACCAAGGGGATTTCACGATTCATTACGACACGCAAATCCAGTACGCGCCCACGACGGAGGAATGGCTCCTGGTTGAACCTGCGGCCGGCGGAATCGGCGGACAAACCCTTTTTCCCCTGACGGTGCAGGTCGAACACTACGGCCTGGATGCGGGCGAATACCGCGCCATCGTCCAGGTCAAGGCTATGGATGAGGAGCTGACGAATGCCCCCGAAGACGAGGCCCGGGACGATCCGGACGCGGACAAGGTGCCGACCTGGATGGAATACTGGTCCGGTACCGATCCCACCAATAAAGTGTCCTGCCTTGGCCTGACGACGCCGGAGCCCGTCGCAGGCGGCACCGAGAGCATTGTTCTCCGGTGGAGCAGCCTGTCGGGCAAGTGGTATGACGTGCAACGGGGCACGAATCTAGTGGACGTCCCGCCGTTCGTGCCGGTCATCACCAACGTGGAGGGCCTGGCTGGAATCACTACGGTCACGGATCGCACCGCCACCGCCGACAGCGCTTATTACTACCGCATTACCGTCGCCTACTGATTCTAGCTGCGAAACCTCGATGCTCGAAGGGTCGCGTTCATTGGACGGATGTCCCGTGCAAGACCAACCGCCAGGGTATAGGTTCCGCCCAGCACCGGCCGCGACCAGATCTGAACTCCGGTAGCGGGCTCGATTTGGTACGGCAGCAGTTCCAAACGCGTCTTGCGCACGATGCCGCCATCGGCCCAGCCGCAGCCCAGGGCTTTCAGTAGCGCTTCCTTCTGGCTCCACAGGGTGAAAAAGGCCTCGCGGCCCCCGGCGCGAACCAGGGCCTGCTCACTGGCCGAAAACACGCGTTCCCCCAGCCGCTCGACGTCCGCCCGGCGGGACATCGACTCGAGATCCACGCCGGCGGCCGCCCCGCGAGCCAGGACGGCCACGGCGTAGTCGCCCGCGTGCGATAGATTGAAGCCCCATTCCGCCGCCGCACCCGTCAGCAGGGGCTTGCCATTCGGGCCAGCCTCCCAGGCGATCCCCGGCAGGCCAAGTTGCGCGGAAAGCCAGCAGGTTTTGAGCCATTCCGAAGCCCCGGCCCGGGCACGCGCCGAGGGATCAAGAAAGCGTTCCAGTTTCCCACGGGTGACGGCCGGCAGCCGCCGGGACCAATCCGTCGCCGTCACGGCCACCGCCACCAGTTCAAAGGGTTCGCCAGGCTGCCCCCAGTTCTCAACCGGTATGTTCTGTCCATCGCACACGACAACTCATCCTGCCAAAAGACGGAGGGCGGAGAAATCTATTTGTCATCGTTCCGCGGCTGCGCCATAGTGCGCCCATGCCCGAGCGGATCAAACTGACAGCCTTGGCCGCAGCGATTGCCGCCACGCTGATCTTTGGCGGTTGCAGCCTGTTTTTCCGGGACGATCTTGCCACCCGGGACGGCCTGATCCGAGGCCGCCTGATCAAGATCGAAACGACGGCCTACTGCCCCTGCGGCATTTGCTGCGAATGGAAACTGAATGCCAAAGGCATCCCGGTGCATGCCAGCGGGAAAAACCGCGGCCGGCCCAAGGCTGTGGGTATTACGGCCAGCGGCAAAAAGGCCAAGCCCGGAACCCTCGCCGCAGATACACGTTATTACCCCTTTGGCACCGTTTTCTACATCCCCGGCTATGGCTATGGCGTCGTCGAAGACCGGGGCGGCGATATCAAAGGACGCCACCGACTGGATCTCTTCTACAACACCCACAAGGAAGCCCGCCAATGGGGGCGCAAAAAGCTTCAGGTCGTCGTCTTCCCCAAGGGCACACCCGCCATGCCCCGGAATGCTCCACCCCCGCGATAATTTAACTTTTAAGGGCTGACCCTATTCCCCACTTCCGCAATACAGATGGGACATACACATTCGGAACCCAACTTTTCTCCAATTGCGATGAATTTGCCACATTTGTGACGCTTCTATCTGCACAAGATCCATATATTGTTACAAACTGCGGAACGGAAGCATTCCCATAGCACACAGGCCCACCCCCCCAAAATCCATTCATCGGAGTTTATAATACGCGCGCGCCCCCACCCGAAGCCTGTCCGGCGAATGCCGGACGCAAGAGCGCGGCAGAATCCCGCCGTCGGCGGGACCGGCCGCCGCGAAGAATATCGGGGTGACGAGATTTCTTGCCGAAGGCGAGCCCGCCTCTGGTGCGGATATGAATGGCATGGCCCGCCCACGCGCGGACGCAAGGCATGCAAACCGGTCGGGTTGCCCGTCCAAGGCCGAGTTCTTCGAATCCCGACCCTCCAAAGGCTGTGGGCAACGGGTTCCGATCCACGTTCGCTGGGCCCCCCCGTGCCCGGCTAGAATCGATGTCAACCGGGGGTTGTTTTGTAGCCGGTACGCGGAAAACCGCCGTTGACTGAGCGGAGGCCGGCATGATACATCCGTAAAGGCTGGATGCCTCGGAACGGGGCGTAGCGCAGACTGGTAGCGCGTTTGCTTGGGGTGCAAAAGGTCACGAGTTCAAATCTCGTCGCCCCGACCATTCAGCAAAAACCGCGGATTTCCGCGGTTTTTTATTGCAACAGCTTGACAGCATTGCCGCCGAGGGCGGCGGCGAGGAGGTCGGGGGGTGGAGAAAGGAGATGAGGATTCAATATCCAATATCCAACCGAACAATCTCCAATGTTCAAGGGTGCTGCCCTGGTCGGTTCGGCGAGACGACCCTACCAATCAAGACCTTGGCGGACTTGGCGCTCTTGGCGAGAGCAGGATCCCGCGGCTTATTGCAGGAGGCGGGCGGTGTTGCCGCCGAGGGCGGCGGCGAGGAGGTCGGGGGGAGCGGAAAAGGAGAGAGGATTCAATATCCAATATCCAACCGAACAATTTTCAATGTTCAAGGGAGTAGCCCCGGTCGTCTCGGCGAGACGCACCAACCTGTCTAAACCTTGGCGGACTTGGCGCTCTTGGCGAGAGCAGAATCCCGCGGCTATTGCAGGAGGCGGGCGGCGTTGCCGCCGAGGGCGGCGGCGAGGAGATCGGAGGGCAGATCGAGGGTGCGCCAGCGCGCGAGTTCTTCGGCCAGGTCGCCCCAGGGACTGTCCGTGCCGAAGAGCAAGTAATCGGCGGGATGAGCCAGGATCATGGCGCGGGCTTCTGCGGTGGGCATTTCGTGCA
>JAAZBB010000009.1 GCA_012514035.1 Lentisphaerota bacterium
GTCGTCGCCGCGCTCTGGATCGTGATGCCGCGCTCGCGCTCCTGGGGCATGAAGTCCATCGTGGCGGCCCCGTCGTGCACCTCGCCCAGCTTGTGGGTCTTGCCCGCGTAGAACAGAATACGCTCCGAGACCGTCGTTTTGCCCGCATCGATGTGGGCCATGATGCCGATGTTCCGGATGTTCGCGATGGGAGTCGTCCTGGCCATGGTGCTTGTGTTCTCTTGGGCTATTACAAAACGCCCCCGGGCGCACGCCGCGCCGGGGGCTGCTTCAAACGGAAACGCATCATGCGGACCCGGCCGCCCCGGCGCAACCACAAATTTTCTGTTCCCCGGGCCCGGGGCGTCGAGCCGGCCAGGCCGGCACTTCCTGCGGTGCTATGGCACCAGCGGCTTGGTGTCCTGGATCAGCCGGTAATAGCGCTTCTGGGCGGGATCCACGCGGTCCTTCACCACGATGGGTTCACCGGTGACCAGGCCGGGCACGTTGATGGCGTCGGGCAGCAGATGCCATTGGGCCCGTGCACTGCGGGAATCGGTGTACATCACGCTGTAATACATGCCGCGCACGCCAATCCAGGAGATGGTCACATCGCCGCCGGAACGCCCCATGGTCATGGTGGTTTCCCGAATGGGCCGGATTTCCTCCCGGATGGTCTTGCACCCGGTCAGGACCAGCGCCACCAGCGCCAGCCCCACCCCCCACTGAAGGGTCCGGTTCATGGCGACCGCCGCCCCGCCCTACGGCGCCGGCGTCTGGACGGTTTCCGCCGGCAGGACTTCCACGGGCTGCAACGGCGCGGCCGGCGCGGCCTCCCGGCTGTGGCGTGCCCGCGTGAAATACTTGAAGAACGACGGCGGCGAATCCTTGACGGGCGCCTTGCCGTCGTACCAGCTTTCGCTCCGGGCGGCTTCGGCCTCCGCCGCCTTCAGATTCGTCAGCGTCAGGTTGTAGCGCCCGGCAAACCAGCGCCAGTCCGCGGGCGTGAACGGCAGATAGCTGCCGATGCCGTTGACCAGCTCGTGGCTGTTGAGCCCCGGAATCTGGGTGGACTGTGCACACCAGTTGTTGATCGAGCGCAGGCTCGCCGGCAAGAGCGCGTCGTCGCCCAGGAACACCGCCCGCCCGGGTGCGGATTGCAGGAAGGCCCCGCTTTGGTAGTCCGCCAGCGAAAGCGGCATCCATTCAAACCCGGTCCAGACGTGCAGCACCGGTTCCTCGGCGGTGCCCTGATAGCTCACCAGCACGGTCGGATAGCGCCGGGCCACGTCGAAGGCCACCTGCATCACCGAGTAGCGCGAGGGAACCACCAGCAGGACGGAATCCCCCTGCGCTCCGGCCGGCTCCGCCGCCGGGCCCGCCAGCGCCACCATTGCCACCACCATTATCCACATCAGGTTCTTCATGCTGGTTCTCCTTGAAAACCGTACTCCGCAATACTGCCGCATTACACCACGCCGCCCCTGCAATTGCAAGCCCCCCGCTTCGGGGACAACCGCACCCCCGCCTGAATGCGAACCTCTCTGGCAAACATCCTGCCGGATGCGGAAAAGCGACAGACATATCATCCCGACCCGCATAGAAAGGGGCCGTCATATCACCTCCCCTATGTAGAAGTGCGAATGCGGCGACTTGCGGAGGCCAACCGGAGCGTCCCCTCATCCCATCGCCTCACGTGGGGCCCGCAACAGCCCACGTGATCCCCGTCGTCGCCGGCCATCTACGCGCCCCTCGCCCCCCCCTTTTTTTCAGGCCGCTGTGGGTCAATCTGTGGCCCGCGTGGGGCGGCCCTGCGGCTGTCAACCGAACAACGACAATTTCTCGTCCTCAAACACCCCAATCTCCGGCAAGGTTTGGCAAGGATTTTGCCATTCTGCGCATTCCTATGCGTCTATCTGTACTTTGGGCGTTTTGCACAACCCGTTGACGGGAAACAAAAAGCCCCGAAACAGGGGGGTCCGGGGCGTGGGCCTGAATGGGCCGTTTTTTACAACCTGTAGACCTTCTCGGCCTCCACCAAGGAGATGCCGGCCTTTTTCAGCGTCGCAATGGCGGCATCCAGACGCTCAAAACGAAAGACCACCATCGCCTTTTCCGTCGCCCGGCTCACGAAGGCATACATATATTCCACATTCAAGCCCGCCGCCGACAGGACGTCGAGGATCCCGGCCAGGCCGCCGGGATGATCCGGCACCTCGACCGCCAGCACCTCTGTCACCGACACCGTGTGGCCGCCGGCCCGCAACGTCTGCACGCACAGGTCCACGTTGTCCACAATCAGCCGCAGAATGCCGAAGTCACTGGTGTCCGCCAGGGACAGCGCCCGGATGTTGACTCCGGCGCGGCCGACCTCCTTGAGCACGCTCGCCAGCCGCCCCGAACGGTTTTCCAGGAAGATCGAGATTTGACGCACTTTCATGTCCGGCTCCTTTCCTCAGGTCAGTTTCCGCAGGTCCTGCACGCGCTTGGCCTTGCCGAGCGTGCGCTCGATGGTCTTCGGTTCCACCAGCGTGATTTTCGCGCTGACGTTCAACATGGTCCGGATCTGGTGGTGGATCTTGTCGCGCAGCGCCTCCAGCTTCCGCACCTCGTCGCTGAAGAGGCTCTCGGTCACTTCCACCTTGATCTCCATCGTATCGAGGTTGCCCTGGCGATCCACGATGATGAGATACTGCGGGTGCACGCCTTCGATGCGGACCAGCACATCCTCGACCTGCGATGGAAACACGTTGATGCCGCGGATGATGAGCATGTCGTCGGTACGGCCCATCAGGCGCGCCATGCGGCGGCTGGTCCGGCCGCAGGGGCACGCGCCGTCGTCCATCAGCATCGTGATGTCCCGGGTCCGGTAGCGGATCAGGGGGACGCCCTCCTTGGTCAGGCAGGTGAAAACCAGTTCGCCCTTCTGGCCGGCGGGCAGCGCCTTGCCCGTGGCCGGTTCGATGATTTCCGGATAGAAATGGTCCTCGAACACGTGCAGGCCGTTCTGCTCCAGGCATTCGTTCGCCACGCCCGGGCCGGCCACTTCCGAAAGCCCGTAGATATCCAGCGCCTTCAGCGGCAGCAGTTCCTCGATGTGCGTGCGCATGGCCTCGGTCCAAGGCTCCGCGCCGAAGTTTCCGGACTTGAGGGGCAGTTGGTGGAGATCCACCTTCATCTGGGCGGCCACTTCGGCGATCTGCAGGGCATAGGACGGGGTGCAGCACAGCACCGTCACCCCAAAATCCTTCATGAGCATGATCTGCTTCTCGGTGTTGCCCGCCGACATCGGCAGCGCGGCCGCGCCGAGCTTCTCAGCCCCGTAGTGCATGCCCAGCCCGCCGGTAAACAGCCCGTAGCCATAGGCCACCTGCACCGTGTCATCCGCCGTCGCCCCCCCGCAGGCCAGCGACCGCGCCGCGCACTCGGCCCAGTTCTCGATGTCGTGGCGCGTGTAGCCCACCACCGTCGGCTTGCCGGTCGTGCCCGAACTGGCGTGGATCCGCACGATCTCGCGGAGCGGCACCGCAAACATCCCGAACGGATACTGGTCGCGGAAATCAGCCTTGGTGATGAACGGCAGCTTGACGATGTCTTCGATGCTGCGGATGTCCTCAGGCTTGATGCCCTGCTCCTGCATCCGCGCCCGGTAGAACGGGACGTGATCGTAGGCCCGCTCGACCAAACTGCGCAACCGCTGGCTCTGCAGCTTCCGCAGCTCGTTGACCGGCATCGCTTCGGCTTGGGGATTGAACATGCTGAACTCCTTCCACACTGACTGGATAAATGCTGGACCCGGCCCCGGCCGCCTGTCCAGCCAAAAGGTCCGGCCGACCTTACTTTCCCGGAGGCGCCCGGCCGGCCACCGCCTCGGCCATGCGCGCCGCCACGCGCCCGACGATCTCCAAACTCTCCGCCGACACCTTGTCCAGCGTATCCTCCGCGGTATGCCAGTAGTCATTGCGGCCCGGGGCACTGCCGAAATGGAAATCGATCAGATTGATCGCGGGGACACCCCGTTCATAAAACGCCACATGGTCGTCGCCGATATTGCCTGGAAATAATTGAAAATACGCCCGCACGCCCTCGGCGCGAGCGGTCTCGAAGGCCAGCGCAGCCAGCCAGGGCGTGCTGTTGCGCGGAATCGTCACCGTCAGGTTCCGGTCCCCCACCATGTCCAGCAGAATCATCGCCGCGATGTCCGTCAGGCGGCCATCCGCAGCCATGGTCCCGGCCAGATGGCGGCTGCCGTGGAAGCCGTCGGCCGGTCCGTAGTGCACCTGGCATTCCTCGCCGTCGAAAAAGGCGAAGCGGATTTCCATTTTGTGGGGCGCGGCGGCCAGAAAACCTTTGGCCAGTTCCAGCAAGAGCCCCGTGCTCGAGCCAGAATCATTCGCCCCGGGAAAGTGTTCGATGCCGCCCTTCGTGTCGTAGTGCGATCCGAACAGGATGATCTGGCCGCTCTTTCCCGGAATCCGTCCCAGCACGTTGCGAAACGTGGTTTCCCCCCGCGGCGAGGCATCGCGAAACTCCTGAATCTCCGCTTCCACCCCGATTTCCCGCAGCCGGATCAGCAGATAGTTTGCCGCCCGTTCGGCCCCCGGCGTACCGGCCTCCCGCGGGCCCAACTCCACGAACCGCCGCACCTCTTCCAGCGCCGCCGGGCCGGATACCGCCACTTTCTCCCGCTCGGCGGGGACCGGCGGCGCATCAGCGGGCGCGGCGGACGGAGGCTGACCGCAGCCCCCCGCGCACAGCGCCGCCATCAGCCTAAATCCCAGGCCGCAAATGGTTCGTTTTCCATGCATGTTCGACATTCTACCCGCCCGGCACCCGGATGAAAACACCCAACCGGCGGCGTCGGTCCGGTGCAAATCCGAAATGGAAGGGGCAACCTCCGTGTTGCCCGCCATGGCTTCAACGTTGGCGACCGGAACCGGGCAGGACAGAACCTGCCCCTCCCGAACAGCCCATGGGTACAAGCGGGTTCCAATCCATGGCATTCAATCGCCGCTGCCCGCTCCACCAAACCCGACGGCGCCCGACGGCGCTTCGGGGATTGAAAAGCCCGGCCCGACCGTCTAGGATACGGTTTGAATTTTTAAGAAAACCGTACGCGAAAGAGAAGGTATACCCATGAGCAGAGCCTACAACTTCAACGCCGGCCCGGCCGTTCTCCCCCTCGAAGTCCTGGAAACCGCCCGGCGCGAAATGACCGACTTCAATGGCACCGGCATGTCCATCATGGAACACAGCCACCGCGGCAAGGCCTATGACGCCGTCCACGCCGAAGCCATCGCCAATCTGGGCCAGTTGCTGGGCGTCACGGATGACTATCAGGTCCTGTTCCTGCAGGGCGGCGCCAGTCTCCAGTTTTCGATGGTGCCGATGAACCTGCTGGGCGCCGGCCAGGCGGCGGACTACGTCAACACGGGCGCCTGGGCCGGCAAGGCCATCAAGGAGGCCAAGAAGGTCGGCCCCGTCAACATCCTGGCAGATACCTCCAAGGACATTCCCACGACCATGCCGGACTTCGCCGCCCTGCCCTATACCCCAGGCGCGGCCTACGTCCACGTAACCTCCAACGAAACCATCGCCGGCACGCAAATCCAGCAGTATCCGCGGACCGAGGCCCCCCTCGTCGCCGACATGTCCAGCGACATCCTCAGCCGGGTCTTTGATCTCCGTCAGTTCGGCCTGATCTATGCCGGGGCCCAGAAAAACCTCGGCCCGTCGGGCGTCACCCTGGTCGTCATTCGCAAGGACCTGGCTGAACGCGCGGCCGCTACGCTGCCGACCATGCTGCAGTACCGGACCCACATGGCGGACAACTCCCTGTACAATACGCCGCCGACCTTCGGCATCTACATTCTGATGCTGGTGAGCCGCTGGCTGCTGGCCAAGGGCGGCGCCGCGGGCATGGAGCAGATCAACCGGGCCAAGGCGGACAAACTGTACGCCGCGATCGACCAGTCCGGCGGCTTCTATCGCGGCACCGCCGTGAAGGAGTTCCGCTCGATCATGAACATCACCTGGCGGCTGCCAAGCGAGGATCTCGAAGCCCAGTTCATCAAGGAGGCCACCGCGCTGAAGATGAGCGGCCTGAAGGGTCACCGTTCGGTCGGCGGCATCCGGGCCAGCATCTACAATGCCTGTCCCGCCGAAGCCATCGATGCCTTGATCGCCTTCATGGGTGACTTCCAGGCCAGGAACGGGTAACGGGTGGATTGCCAAGCCCCAGGCGCGCCGCGGATTTCCGCGGCGCGTTTTTTTCGTTCCCCCGTCCGGGCGGCGGGAGCATTCAGCCCCGGCGGGCTTCCAGAGCCGCCAGAACTTCGTCGGGGACGTGCAGGCCGCCGAATCCGGTGCCCAGGCGAACGCCCGGCGTGACCTCCCCGTGATAATCGGAGCCGCCGGTCGGCACCAGGCCGGCTTTGTCCGCCAGCGCCAAATATTCCCGGGTGAGATCGGCGGAATGTTCCGAATAATAGCACTCCACACCCGCCAGTCCGGCCGCTGCCAGTTCGCCGAGCAGCGCCGCCAGGGCCTCCTTGCCGATCCGCAGGGAGTAGGGATGCGCCAGGACGGCCACCCCGCCGGCCCCCCGGATCAGCGCCACCGCATTCTCCGCGGTCAGGCGCGCGCGATCCACATAGGCGGGCTTGCCGTTGCCGAGCCATTTGTCAAAGACTTCGTTCTTGTCCCGGGCATAGCCCTTGCGGAGCATCACCTGCGCGAAATGCGGACGCCCCACCACGTCTTCGCCGGCGACGGCCTGCACTTCCTCCCACGTCATCGCCAGGCCGAGTTCGTTGAGCTTTTCCAACATGGTGCGGTTGCGCATCGTCCGCGCATCGCGAATCCACTCCAGCTGGCGCACCAGCTCGAGGTTGTGCACGTCCATCCAATAACCCAGCATGTGCATCACCCCAGAAGAACAGTCCACGCTGAGTTCCACGCCCGGCACCGGCCGGATTGGTTTGTCCGCGCCCGCCGCCAGGAACCGCGGCAGCCCCGCCACGGTATCATGATCCGTCAGCGCCAGGGCCGACAGGCCGGCCTGCAGGCCTTCATCCACCAGCTGTTCGGGCGTGAGCGAGCCATCGGAAAACGTCGAATGACAATGCAGGTCGATCATGGAAAGAAAGAAGCCAGAATTCAGTAGTCAGTATTCAGAATGTGGGAACGGGAAAACCGGAATGCCGGGAGAGTCGTTCCCGGCATTCCATCATTCCATCATTCCATGCCTGCCGCGTTTGCGCGCGGCGGCCTATTCCTTCTTGCCGGATCCGGGCGACCACTCCTGGGGATTGGCCTCGCTGGAGCCGAGCGCCGCATCAAAGGCGCCGGCCAGGTCCACGAGATCCTCGCCCGGCCGCAGGCCTTCGAGCATGCTGTCGTCCACCTTGAACTCCTCTTCGGGCAGCTTGGCTGCCTTGATGCTCAAACCGATCCGCCGGTCGATCGGATCAATCTTGATGACGCGCGCCTCGACCTCCTGGCCGGGCTGCAGCACGTCGCGGATCTTCGCCACGTGATCGTCGCTGATCTGGCTGATGTGCACCAGGCCGTCCACGCCCTCTTCCAGCTCGACGAACGCGCCGAAGCTGGCGAGCTTGCTGACCTTGCCCTTGATGAGCTGGCCGATGCGGTAGCGCCCGGAAATGCCCGCCCACGGATCCTCCTGCGCCTGCTTCAGGCCCAGGGAAATGCGCTGGTTCTCAGGGGAGACCTCGAGGACGATGGCCTCGACCTCGTCGCCCTTCTTGAGCACTTCGCTCGGATGATTGATCTTGCGCGCCCAGCTCATGTCGGACACGTGAATCATGCCGTCCACGCCTTCTTCGAGTTCGACGAACGCACCGTAGTTCGTGAAGTTGCGGACCTTGCCCTTGATGCGGCTGCCGATGGGATACTTGCCGGCCACATCGTCCCACGGATTCGCTTCCGTCTGGCGGATGCCCAGGGAGATCTTCTGCTCCTCCTTGTTCACGTTCAGCACGACCGCGTCCACTTCGTCGCCCACGTTCAGCACGTCGGACGCGCGCGCCACCCGCTTCGTCCAGGAAATCTCGCTGACGTGCACCAGGCCTTCCACACCGTCCTCCAACTGCACGAAGGCGCCATAGGGCACGAGGTTGACCACCTTCCCCCGGATCCGGGTGCCCTTGGGATACTTCATCTCGATCTCTTCCCAAGGGTTCTGCTGCTTCTGCTTCAGACCCAGCGAAATCCGCTCCTTTTCCTGGTTGACGTCCAGGACGAACACTTCCAGTTCCTGGCCGACCTGAACCACTTCGCGCGGGTCGTTGATCCGGCCCCAGCTCATGTCCGTAATGTGCAGCAGGCCGTCCATGCCGTTCAGATCCACGAACGCGCCGAAATCGGTGATGTTCTTCACCACGCCCCGCCGGGTCTGGCCCGGCTGGATTTCCGCCAGCAGTTTCTTCTTCTGCTCCCGGCGGGTCTCTTCAATCAAATCGCGGCGCGACAGCACGATGTTGCGGCGCTCTTTGTTGATCTTGAGCACCTTGCACTCCAAGGTCTGGCCCATGTACTCGTCCAGATTGCGCACCGGCACGATGTCGATCTGCGACCCGGGCAGGAACGCATCCACCCCGCCCACATCCACAAGCAGGCCGCCCTTGACCTTGCCCTTGACCGTGCCGGAAACCAC
Source organism: Lentisphaerota bacterium (assembly GCA_012514035.1). GTDB lineage: Bacteria > Verrucomicrobiota > Kiritimatiellia > CAIQIC01 > Lenti-01 > Lenti-01. Next base: position 8,657 of record JAAZBB010000009.1, read on the forward strand.
CTTGCCTTCTTCGCACGAGGCCGTCACGTTGTCCCAGTTGCGCTGCTGTTCCGCGCGCGTCTTGCTCAGCACGACCATCCCATGCTCGTCTTCGAGCCGCTCCAGCAAAACCTCGAGTTCGTCGCCCACGTGGATTTCGCTGACATCCTTGAATTCGGCGGCCGGCAGCAGGCCTTCGGATTTGTAGCCGATGTTGACCAGCACTTCCTGCGGTCGCACTTCGACCACCGTGCCCGTGACTATCGCACCTTCGGTAAAGGTCTTAAGGGTTTCTTCATACATCGCCATCATCTTGGCGCGCTCGGCGTCCATTTCGACAGCGGGTTTCTTCGTTGATTTTTTTGCCATGTGACTCTGGGGAGGGTAATACGGCCCCGGGCATTCGCTTTTCCAGGTCCGCGGCTGAATGCCCACTGAAGCGCCGGCGAACAGGTTGGTCCGGAATTGCTCCGGAACCGAAAATCGGCGCATGAAACCACAGCCCGCCCCCCCGCACAAGCCTTATTTTCCAACATTTTGCCCCTCTGGCCGGCCGGCGCGCCGGGGCCGGAACCGGCAAAACGCAGTTGAATCCACCCATCTCAAGTCGTAGCAGCAGGTCATGGACCCACGCCAGCCCGGACGGTTCCACCGTCAAATCATGCTCTCCGAGGAGAGCAGCGTATTCGTAGCGGGAAGCTTGGTCCTCATGGCCTGGCTGCTGGCGGTGGCCGTGCTCTGCCCCCTGGGCGGCCTCTGGGACCAGTGGGTCATCATGGAGTTCACGGAACTGCTCCTGGGCCGCGGAGTCGCCATCGCCAAGGGCGTGGCGCTGGGCAGGCGGCCGGGGTTGATCATCCTGCTGGCCACCTACGTTGATGCGGTGAGCGTCTTCCTCTCTCTACCCCGTCCTGATCCTGGCCAGCCGCAACCTGATCGGCGGCCGCCCCGTGGACAACCGCATGAAGGGCATCCTCGCATCGGCGAAAAAGGATGTCAGCCGCTTTGCCAAGTTCAAGATTGCCGGCATCTTCCTGTTCGTGTGGCTGCCGTTCTTCATGACGGGCGTGGTGGTCGGCGCGGTGCTGGGACACCTGCTGGGACTGAAAACCTGGCTCAATCTGATCACGGTGGTCCTGGGCACGCTGTCGGCATCTGTCTGCTGGCTGTACGCCTACGACTATCTCTATGCCCGGCTGGAGCACATCCCCCCCAGATCCCGGCGCTGTTCACTGCGGTCCTGATCGGCACCGTGGTGGGTGGCCTTTCGTCTGAACACCCACATCCGCAGGAATCGCGCCTACCTCCGCCCGGGCCGCCCTGAACCCGCCGGCCCTGCCCTCCGGAATGGGATTTCGACGGGATTTCATCCTCGGGGCTTGACTTCCCGACTCATCCGTTTATCTTTGCCCCCGATTTTTGGATTCCAGCGTAGCTCAATGGTAGAGCGGTTGGCTGTTAACCAATAGGTTACAGGTTCGAGTCCTGTCGCTGGAGCCATATTATCCGCGCTTCGGGCGTTGTTTCCGGCGGTAACCGGACACAAGGCCGCGGGAAGGGCCTGGCCTTTCCGCAACCGGAGCACCACGTCCTTGTCGTCGGATCCTCCCGATCATTCCGGCACGGGGTTGTTTCACAATCAGAATTGGAAAGAACCGCGTTGACAGTCGCGCGGCCCTCGCGTTACTGTTCGCCGCTCATCGTTTGGGATCGAGGATCATGAAGACGACACTGCCGAAAGAAACTGAAATCCAGCGCGCCTGGTGGCTGATCGATGCCACCGGCAAGCCCGCCGGCCGCCTGGCCGTTGAAATCTGCCGCCTCCTGCGGGGCCGAGGCAAGCCCGACTACGCCCCCCACATGGACCTGGGCGACTTCGTCGTTGTCATCAATTCCGCCAAGGTCGGCCTGTCCGGCAATTCGAAGGAAGACCAGAAGGTCTACGCCAAGTACACCGGCTATCAAAGCGGCTACTCCGAAACCTCGGCCGGCGTCATGCGCCAGAAGAACCCCAACTACATCCTCTGGCACGCCGTTCGCGGCATGCTCCCCAAGAACCATTTGAGCCGCCGGCTGCTCCTGCGCCTCAAACTGTATCCCGGAGCCGAACATCCTCATGCCGCCCAGAACCCCCAGCCTGTCAGCTGATCCCGGAGACGTATCATGGCCACCAAGAAAGCTGAAATCGAATACCTCGCCACCGGCCGCCGTAAAACCGCCATCGCCCGCGTCCGCCTGCTCCAGGGCAAGGGCAACATCACGGTCAACGACCGAGAATTCGCCGAATATTTTCCCACCACCGACCTGCGCCTGATCGTCGAAGCCCCCTTCAAGGCGTTGGATGCCAGCGGCCGATTCGATGTGATCGCCCAGTGTGAAGGCGGCGGCGTTCCCGGCCAGGCCGGGGCCCTGCGCCACGGAATCGCCCGGGCCTTGCTTCAGGTTGATGAATCCTACCGCGCCCTGCTCAAGAAAGCCGGCTTCCTGACCCGCGATCCCCGCATGAAAGAACGCAAGAAACCCGGTCGGCCTGGCGCCCGGCGCCGCTTCCAGTTCTCGAAACGCTGAGCCGTTTCAACGCCCCATCCGCCCCGGGCCTTCGCCCGGGGTTTTCTTTGCCCGGCCGCCCTGCCCCCCTTCGGATGCCCGCCGAAAGACGCCGATCACCCTTATGATGGCCGTCCGCAATTATTATGGAGTTTATAAACTCCATACTATAATATTTGCAAATATTATACTCGAACCAGCCCCCCCCCATGGCGGAGCCGTATGGGATTCCATGCGGACTTTACCCGCCAAGGCCGGACGCTCCCGCAAGTCCGGGCCCGCCCGTACAAGCACAGTGCCATCACAATGTCCTCGCCCGCATTGGGATTCGGCACGCCCATCCGACGGTCTTCCCGCCATGAACCAACTCGATCATCCAAACCAGAACCCTTCTGATGGCGTGAATCCGCGTTTGGCAAAACCATCCCCCCCCCCCCGGATGCCCGCCGAAAGACGCCAATCACCCCTGATGGTGGCCGTCCGCAATCATTATGGAGTTTATAAACTCCATACTATAATATTTGCAAATATTATACTCGACCCAGGCGGTGCCCCCCCCCACCGCGATTCAGTGCCGCGGATCTTCCGACCGCCCCTGGCGGGCAGCAGCCCCCCTTCGGGGGCCACCGCTCCCGGACCGCAGTAATGCATCGGAGATGCAACCAGGCCCGGTCGTCGGATTTTTCGATCTCCCGACCCCGACATCGATTCCCCGCACGAATGTCATCTGATCGGAATCGCACGGCCGCCGGCCCGGAAATCTGGGCGCCGCCATCTTCATCCCGCTTTCTTCTTCACTCTTCCGGCCGGTTGTTTCTATACTCGCCCCCTTTGAAAGGCCCATCATGAAGACTTCCTCCGCTCTCCGCTTCCTTCCTCAAGCCAAACTTCCAGCCGGTTTCCGCGCAGCCGGCATCGTCGCCGGCCTCAAGGCCTCCGGCAAACCGGACATGGCCATGATTTTCTCCGATTCTGCCGCCGTGCTGGCCGGCACCTTCACCACCAACCAGGTCAAGGCCGCCGCCGTCCGGCTGGATGCCGCCCGCGTCGCGAACCTCGGCGCAGCCCATGGCATTGTCGTCAACAGCGGACAGGCCAACGCCTGCACCGGCAAGGCCGGATTGCGCGATGCCCGGGCCATGGCCGCCCATGCCGCCCGGCAGCTCGGGGTCGCCCCGGAAATGTTCCTCGTCTGCTCGACCGGCCGCATCGGCGTCCCCCTGCGCATGGATCTCATTCTCCCCGGCATAGAAAAACTGGCAGCGGCCCTTTCTCCATCCGGCGGTGAAAACGCCGCGCGCGGCATCATGACCACCGATACCGTGCCCAAACGCCATACCACCACTTTCACCGTCAACGGCAAGACCTGCCGCCTCACCGGCATCGCCAAAGGTTCCGGCATGATCCAGCCCAACATGGCCACCATGCTCGCGTTCCTGCTCACCGATGCCGCCGTCGACCGCCGCGCCTTGCAGCGGGCCCTCAAGGCCGCTGTGGACAAGTCCTTCAACCGCATTTCGGTCGATGCCGATCAAAGCACGAACGACACCGCCCTGATGCTCGCCAACGGGCGCGCGGACAATACCCCTCTCCGTCCTGGGCACCCCGACTGGCCCGTGTTCGCCACCGCCCTGGAGGGCATTACCTTCCGCCTGGCCATGGACATGGTGCGCGACGGCGAAGGGGCGCAAAAGCTTGTGACGGTTCACGTCCGGGGCGCCCGCTCGGCCGCCGACGCGGAAGCCGCCGCCCGTTCTGTTGCCAATTCGTTCCTTGTCAAGACCTCCTGGGTCGGCACCTATCCCAACTGGGGCCGGGTCATGGATGCCCTCGGCTATTCTCCGGCCCGGATCCATGAAGACCGCGTGGAAATTTTCTACGACAAGCTCCGCGCCGTGCAGAACGGCCTCAAAGCCGGCGCCTCCATTACGCGCCTTTCCAAGGTTGTCGCGAAAAAGCAGTTCACCCTCACCATCGATCTGCACCTCGGCCGCCATGCCGCCACGGTCTATTCCTGTGATTGCACCGAGGAATATATCCGGATCAACAAATGAGCCGCGCTCCTCGGGCCCGGGCGCCGCGCCTTTTTTCTTTCCCCCGCGCGGATCGTGTCCGATAATGCGCCGCTGAACATGGAAACCGCCATCCAGAAAGCCGGTGTCTTGCTCGAAGCCCTGCCGCACATCCAGCGGTTCCAGGGCGATACCGTCATCGTCAAATTCGGTGGTTCCTCGATGGACAACCCTGAGGTCGTGCGCAGCATCCTGGAGGACGTTGCGTTCATGAGTTGCGTCGGCTTGCGCCCCGTCATCGTCCACGGGGGCGGCAAGGCCATCAACAGCCGCCTGAAGAAACAGGGCCTCGCCGCCCATTTTGTCAGGGGCCTGCGCGTCACTGACGCCGATACCATGGCCATTGTCGAGCAGGTGCTCAACCGCGAAATCAACCCCGAACTCGTGATCATCCTCAATGGGTTCGGCGGCAAGGCCCGGGGCATCCACGGCGAAGATATCATCACGGTCCGCAAGCACACCTCCGAAGACCCCGACACGGGCGCGACCCTCGACTGGGGGCTTGTGGGCGAAATCACGAATGTCGACGTGCTGCCCGTCAAGGCCTTCCTGGAATCCGGCATCACGCCGATCATCACCCCGCTGGGCGCGGATGCCGCGCGCCAGGTGTACAACATCAACGCCGATGCCGCCGCCGCGGGGCTGGCGGAGAAACTGCAGGCCCGGAAACTCGTGTTTCTCTCCGACGTACCCGGCCTGTTGGCCGATCCCAAGGATCGCGCCTCGCTCATGAGCACGCTCCGCCTCTCCGAGGTCGAGGACCTCATCGCGCGGGGCGTCATCGGCGGCGGCATGCTGCCCAAGATCAGCGGCGCGCTGAAGGCCCTCAAGGCCGGCGTCCGCAAAACCCATATCATCGATGCGGCCCTGCCGCATTCCCTGCTGCTCGAACTATTCACCGACCAAGGCGTCGGCACGGAGATCGTCAACGATGCAACCTAGCCCCAAGGAACTTCACGGCCAATTCGTCATGCCCACCTACGCGCCGGGGCTTACCCTCGTGCGCGGCGCGGGGGTTTCGGTCTGGGACGACACCGGCCGGGAATACCTCGACTTCATGGCCGGCATCGCCGTCAACAATCTCGGCCATTGCCACCCCGCCGTGGTTGACGCCATCCGGAAGCAGGCCGGCATCCTGATGCACTGCTCCAACCTCTTCCACAATGAACTGCAGCCCCGGCTCGCCCAGAAACTCTCGGGCATTTCCCTGGGCGGCAAAGTCTTTTTCTGCAACTCCGGGGCCGAAGCCAATGAATGCCTCTTCAAGCTCGCCCGCAAATGGGGCTCCCTGGACGGCCGGTTCGAGATCATCACCATGAAGAACTCGTTCCACGGCCGGACCCTCGCCACCATGACCGCCACCGGCCAGACCAAGTACCAAAAGGGATTTGAGCCCCTCATGCCCGGCTTCTCCCTGGCGGAGTTCAACAACCTCGATTCCGTGCGCGCGGCGCTCACGCCCGCCACCATCGCCATTCTGTGCGAGGCCGTGCAGGGCGAGGGCGGGATTGTTCCCGCCACGCCCGATTTCATGACCGGCCTGCGCGCCCTTTGCGACGAACGGAAAATCCTGCTTTTCTTCGATGAGGTCCAAGCCGGCATCGGCCGCACCGGCCAGTGGTTCGGCTATCAGCATTACGGCATCCGCCCCGATGGCATCTCCATGGCCAAGGCGCTCGGCGGGGGCTTTCCCATTGGCGCTGTCGCCGTCACGCCCGAACTTTCCGACGTCTTCCAGCCCGGCAACCATGCCAGCACGTTCGGCGGCACGCCGCTCGCCTGCGCCGCCGCACTGGCCGTGCTGGACACCATCGAGCAGGAACACCTCCTCGACCACGTTCGGCAGATGAGCGATCTGTTCCTGGCCGGCCTGCGCCAACTCGCGGGCCGGCATGCCAACATTCAATCCGTGCGCGGCCTGGGCCTGATGATCGGCCTGGTGCTCAACATTCCCGCCAAGCCCATCGAAGCCAAGCTCCGTGAAAACGGCCTGCTGTGCATTGCCACCGGCGATTACGTCCTGCGTTTTGTTCCGCCGCTCATCGTGCAGCCCGCCCATATCGAGCAGGCCCTCCGCCTCATCGACCAATCGCTCTAGAACATGGGCGAGGTGGCGGTTGCCGCAGCCGTTGGGCGCGAAGCGGTCCGGGCCGTGTCCGGGCCCCGTTGCGGCCAGCCGCGGATTATCCCAATCTTCACGATGCTGGCGACAGTTGGCGCGGCGCCGATCGTAAAAGATCCATCCCGATTCCAGGACCTGGCGGGTCCGGAACGCCCGGCATGGTCCGTACCCCGCATCTGCACTTGATTCCGGGGAGGATTCGCAGTACCCGCTAGGGTGTGGGCACAACGTTACACCGGCTTGCAGCAACGTGGGCGGGCAGCATTTGCCTGGCCTGCCACCCGGCCCCTGTCGCTTCCGCCGCCCCGCCCCCCGCAGAGGGGGTTGTTTTGGCGGAAGAGATACCCCCCGGCGCGCGCAACGGCTGGTCCAAGGAAATAAAGCTCAAACTGCTCAATACTGCCGTCATCGGCGGCATCGTGGGCTACGGCGTGATGTATTGGCATTATGGAGAAACATCCCCCCAGGTGGTGGATGAGGACTGGTTTGAACACGACAGTGCCCATGGCGGGGCCGACAAACTGGGACATGCCATCAGCACCTATTACGCCGTGATGGCCTACAGCTGGCTGTACGACCGCTGGGGATATGAACCCGCCCAATCCGCCCTCTACGGCGCCTTGTCCGCCTGGTCCACATTCTGCATGATCGAAGTGGGCGACGCCTTCAGCCGCCATGGCTTTTCCGTCGAGGATCTGGTCATGGACAGCGCCGGGGCCGTGGTGGGCTATCTGCACCGGCGGATCCCCGGTTTCCGCGCGCGGGTGGATTTCCGGGTGGAGTACTGGCCTTCCTACGGCGCGCGCAAGGGCACCGACATCGATTATGTCAGCGACTATTCCGGCTATAAGTATCTGGTGGCCCTCAAGGGCGACGGGATCGAGGCCCTGTCCTCCACCTGGCTGCGCTTCTGCGAACTGCAACTGGGCTATTACACCCGGGGATATCAGTCGCAGGACGAGGACTACTACGGAGATCCCTACCGGGTCCTCTACGCCGCGGTCGGGGTGAACCTCTCGCACATCTTCCACAAGCACAACTGGAACAAGACCGCCGCCTTCCTCCACTACTACCAGGTGCCTTGCACCTATGCCCCGCTGGAATACAACCTCGACGATTGAGCCCGCCCACGCCCCCCCCTATCCCCGGGCGATTCTTGTCCTGCTACTTGATGAACAGCATCTCCTGGTAGGTGGGCAACGGCCAGAATTCGTCGGGCACGATACTCTCGAGCTGGTCCGCCACTGCGCGCACGGCGTCCATCGCCGGAATGACCTGCTGGCGGCAATGCCGGGCATGGGCGGCCAACTGACCGTTCCCCGCCTGGGCGATGGCCGTGCGCAATGCCTCGATGCGCGCCTGCAGCTCCGCCGCCAGGCCGCACAGTTCATCCAGCACCGTCGTGCAATGCTTCTGGCCCAGCGCCTTCAGCCCCAGCGCCGTTTCCGCCAGCAGCTTCTGGTAGGATACCGCCGCCGGAAAAATCAGCGTCTTGGCGATTTCAAAGGACAGCCGCGCCTCGGTCATCACTTCCTTGACGTACTTCTCCAGGTAAATTTCGTTCCGGCTGTGGAATTCGCGCACCGACAGCACGCCCATGCGCGACAGCATCTCGTCGTTGGCCGCGTTTTCCGCCGCCCGAATCGCCTCCGCCGTGTCCGGCGCGTTGGGCAGCCCGCGCCGGGCCGCCTCCTGCTGCCAGGCGGCGGCATAGTTGTCCCCGTTGAAGATCACCCGGCCGTGCGCCTTCATGATCTTCCGGATCACCGCCTGCACCGCCGCCCCCAGCGCCGGGGCCGTCCGGGCCGGCGCCGCCTCCAGTTCATCCGCGATGTACGCCAAGGAGTCCGCCACGATCGTGTTCAAGATCACCAGCGGGCCCGCCACCGACTGGCTGGAACCGACGGCGCGGAATTCAAACTTGTTGCCGGTAAACGCAAACGGGCTGGTGCGGTTGCGGTCGCCGGCGTCTTTCGGCAGCGGCGGCAGCGTATCCACGCCCACCGTCAGGAAGCCCGGGGCCTGCGCCTTGCCGGAGCCGCCCTTGGCAATCTGCTTGAAAACCTCCGTGAGCTGCTCGCCCAAAAAGATCGACAAGATGGCCGGCGGCGCCTCGTTCGCGCCCAGCCGGTGGTCGTTGCCCGCATGGGCAATCGAGGCCCGCAGCAGCGTCGCGTGCTTGTCCACGGCGCGAATGACGGCCGCGCAGAACGCCAGAAACTGCATGTTAGCGTGCGGCGTTTCGCCGGGCTCCAGCAGGTTCGCCTTGCGCGTGCCCAGCGACCAGTTCAAGTGCTTGCCCGAGCCGTTGATGCCGGCGAAGGGTTTCTCGTGCAGCAGGCAGGCCATGCCGTACTTCTGCGCCACGCGCTGCAAGACCGTCATGGTCAGATACTGGTGATCCGCCGCCACATTCGCGTTCTCGAACACCGGCGCCAGCTCGTACTGGCCCGGGGCCACCTCGTTGTGGCGGGTCTTTACCGGCACCCCCAGCTTGTAGAGCTCGCGTTCGACCTCGAGCATGAACGCCAGCACGCGTTCGGGAATCGCCCCGAAGTACTGGTCTTCCATCTCCTGGCCCTTGGGTGGCTTCGCGCCGAACAGCGTCCGCCCCGCACTGATCAGATCCGGCCGCGCGAAGAAGAAGTTCCGGTCCACCAGAAAATACTCCTGCTCGCAGCCCGCCGTGGCAAACACCCGGTCCGGATTCTTCTGGCCGAAGATCCGCAGCAGCCGCTGGGCCTGCACGTTCAACGCCTGCATCGAGCGCAGCAGGGGGGTTTTCTTGTCCAGCGCCTCGCCCGTCCACGAACAGTAGGCCGTTGGAATGCACAGCGTCCGCCCGTTGGGGTTTTCCAAAATGTAGGCCGGGCTCGTCACGTCCCACGCCGTATAGCCGCGCGCCTCGAACGTCGCCCGGATGCCGCCCGACGGAAAGCTCGAGGCATCCGGCTCGCCGCGGATGAGCTGCTTGGCCGTAAACTCCGTCATGGCCCCGCCCTTGCCGTCCGGTTCCAGGAAGCTGTCGTGCTTCTCCGCCGTCAGCCCCGTCAGCGGATAGAACACATGTGCGTAGTGCGTGGCTCCCATCCCGATCGCCCAGTCCCGCATGGCCTCCGCCACCGCGTCCGCGATCGATACGTCCAGTTTCTCGCCCCGTTCGATCGTCCGCCGCAACGCCTGGTACACCGGCTTCGCCAGCCGCGCCCGCATGATCCGGTCATTGAAAACGTTCGCCCCGAAGATTTCGCGGGCCGGGGTCTTGGAAAAATCCAGCGCCGGGGCCGTCGCCCGGTAGTTCGTCACCGCCGCAATCGCGTTCAATCTCGATATGTTCATGCTGATCTCGCTTTCCCGGGACCGCGCGCACAGTCCACCGCCCTGCTTGTACTGCAATATCGCCCCGAAAACAGCATAAAAGCGCGGTTTCATCCCGGGCGCCGCCCCGTCCCCCGCCCCCGGCCCCGGCCAGCGGCCCCCGTTCTTCCGGCTTCATTCTGCTTCCGGCCTGCGATAAACTGCTCCCTATGACCTCGCCTTTCGCCCGCCTGGAACTCCTCCTCGGCCCCGCAGCCCTCCCGCGCCTGGCCCGCGCCCGCGTCCTGATCGCGGGCCTTGGCGCCGTCGGCGCCGCCGCCGCCGAATCCCTCGCCCGCTCCGCCGTCGGACATCTCGTCCTGGTCGACTTCGACGAAATCCGCGCCGCCAACCTCAATCGCCATCCCTTCGCCTTCCATTCCACCCTCGGAGAAAAAAAGGCCGCCGCCGCCGCCCGCTTCCTGCGCGATATCAACCCCGACGCCGACATCACCCCCCTCGCCCTCTTCCTCGACGCCCGGACCGCGCCCCAACTCCTCGCCGAACATCCGTGCGATGTCCTGATCGATGCCATTGATGCGCTCAATCCCAAGACCGACCTGCTGCTGACCGCCCAGCAGGCCCAGGTGCCGTTCATTCTCACCTGCCTGGGCGCCGCCCGGCGGATCGATCCAACCCGCTTCGTCGCCGCCGACCTCGCCGCCTCCCATACCTGCCCCCTCGCCCGGCTCCTGCGCAAACGACTCGCCAAGCGGGGCGCGGCCCCCGGCATCCGCTGCATCTTCTCCACCGAACCGCCCGGCGCATCCGCCGAACCGGTCATGCCCGCCGCCGACTTCTACGTCCGCGGCCGGCTCCGCCCGCCGCTGGGCAGCCTTCACTGCGTCACCGCCGCCGCCGGCCTCGCCGCCGCCCGCGAAACCCTCCGCTTCCTCCTGGAGCCCCCATGCCCTACGCCCAATTAACTGCCGACGAAATTTTTTTCCATTGTGTGGAAAAATCCCGAAACTTTTTTCCATTGTGTGGAAAAAATCGCCCTTTTTTTCCACACCGTGGAAAACTTTTTTCCACACCCTGGAAAACCCGCCCCGGTCTCCTGCCCCTCTCCCGCCCGCCCCGCCGCACCCCATGATCCCGCGCGAACAACACCACATTTCCGCCGCCGGCACCCGCCTCGACCGCCACCTGCTGCGCCTCTATCCCTGGCTTGACCGCGCCACCGTCGCGGAACTCCTCGCCGCCGGCCACATCCTGCTCAACGGCCGCCCCGCCAGAAAAGGCGCCAAACTATCCGCCGGCGACACCCTCGATTGCCGCGACATTCCCGAGCCCGAAGACCTCCGCCTACGGCCCAACCCCGACCTGCCCCTCGCCGTCCTCTACGAAGACTCCTCCCTCCTCGCACTCGACAAGCCCGCCGGCATTCCCACCCACCCCCTCCGACCCGCCGAAACCGATACCCTCGCCAACGCCCTCGTCGCCCGCTACCCCGCCCTGGCCGATGTCGGCGACGACCGCCTCTTCCCGGCCCTGCTGCATCGCCTCGACACGCAGACCTCCGGCCTCGTTCTCGCCGCCAAGACCCCCGCGGCCTACGCCGCCCTCCGTTCCCAATTCCGCCACTTGGCCGTCCAAAAACACTACACCGCCCTCGTCCACGGCATCGTGGACAGACCCGGCCGGCTCGATGCCCCCCTCACCCACCAGACGCGCTCCCCCTGCAAAATGACCCTCGTCCGCAATCCCGACAAAGTACCCGCAAGCGACTGCTTCCCCGCCGCCACCTCCTGGGCCCCCCTCCAAACCGGCAAGGAATTCTCCCTCCTCGATGTCGTCATTTACACCGGCGTCACCCACCAGATCCGCTGCCACCTCGCCGCCGCCGGTCATCCCATCCTCGGCGATACCCTCTACGGTTCCCCCTCTTTCCCATCAATCATCAACCCTCAACCCTCAACCCATCTCCGCCACTGGCTCCATGCCTCCCGCATCCTTCTCGCGCACCCCGCCACCGGCCGTTCCCTCGACCTTACCTGTCCCCTGCCCCCCGACTGGCCCGCCTTGGCATGAAACGCGATGCCGCAAATGGCAACCGGATGTTACGGGCGAATCCGGCCTTGACCTGCCCCCTCAATTCTCTATGATGTCCGCTCGTTTGAAACAAAAGGCATGCCCATGAAATCCGCCCTCTTGGAAAAAGTTGAACAGAGCCAGTTGAAAGATAAAGTTCCGGAATTCCAGATCGGAGATTCTGTGCGCGTGCACGTGAAGATCAAGGAAGGCGACAAGGAGCGCGTGCAGGTCTACGCCGGCACGGTTATCGCCCGCAATGGCGGCGGCGCCAACGAAACCTTCACGGTGCGGCGCATTTCCTTTGGCGAGGGCGTCGAGCGGGTGTTTCCGCTGCATTCCCCCTTCGTCACCAAGGTGGAAGTGGAGCGGCGCGGCGCCACCCGGCGCGCCAAGCTCTATTACATGCGCAAGCTCACCAGCAAGCAAAGCCGCCTGAAGGAAGTCCAGGCCTGAACAGGACGGCCGCTTGCTCCGCCACGAGCAGGAGGCATGGGCCGGAGGCGCCCAACGCGTCGCCGGCGTGGATGAGGCCGGTCGCGGTCCGCTGGCCGGTCCTGTATTCGCCGCCGCCGTGGTTTTTGACCGGGATTTTCTGATCGCCGAATCCCCCCAGGCCCTGCAGGGCATCCATGATTCCAAGCAACTGACCGCCGCTCGCCGGAATCATTATTACGCCCTGCTGACCACCTGCCCCCGGGTGCAGATCGGCATCGCCTCCGCCTCCGTGGCGGAAATCGACGAGTTGAACATCCTGCGGGCCACGCATCTGGCCATGGCGCGGGCCATCGCCCGCCTGGATCCGCCACCGGACCTGGCACTGGTGGATGGCCGGCCGGTCAAGGGCCTGCCCGTGCCGCACTGGGCCATCGTCGGCGGGGATGCGGCCAGCCGGTCCATCGCCGCCGCCAGCATCCTGGCGAAGGTGGCACGGGATCGGGTGATGACCGAGTTGGCGGCTCAATATCCCGGATACGGATTCGAGCGGCATAAGGGCTATGGCACTCCGGCACACCTAGCCGCCTTGCGCCGGCTCGGTCCCTGCCCCGTCCACCGCCGGAGCTTTGCCCCCGTCGCCCAACGCGCATTCGCGTTCTGACCATGCACCTGCCCTGGCCATTCTCAACGTTCCGGAAGAATCCGCCCCGCTCCGAAACCCAGCACGCCGGCGCGTGGGGCGAAGAGGTGGCCGCCGGATTCCTTCAGCGCCGCGGCTACCGGATTCTGGGCCGCAACGTCCGCTTCGGCTCCCGGAGCGAACTGGATATCGTGGCACGCTCGCCCGCGCCGGAAACCCTCGTTTTCGTGGAGGTCAAGACCCGCCGGACCGAGGATTTCGGCCGGCCCATCTCTGCCGTGGACCGGGGCAAGCGGCGGGCGCTCGGACGCGCCGCCGGACAGTACCTGCGCCGTCTCCGCGCCAGGCCGGACCGGATCCGCTTCGATGTCGTGGAAGTCGTCGGGACGCCGGATGGCCCAATGCCGCCCGTAGTGCGCCACATTGAGCATGCCTTTTCGCCGGGACCGGGATATCGTTTGCCATGGTGAGATGAAACCTGTCTGGATGCTAGCGATGGCCTGCGCCGCCGGGACCGCGTTTCCGGCCCGGGCCTTATTGCAGGATTGGGAACTGGATCCCGGACAGATTTCCCAAATCGGCGCCACCATCTATGACCGGCTCGCACCGGAGTCGTTCAAGGCAGAATACGAGCCGGCATCCCCGGAGGATATCGCGGAATTCATCGCCCCGGTGCAGGTCGCGCTGGCGGGCGAAAGCGTCGCCGTGCTGGCGACGCTGCGGCCGCGGGCCCAACGGACCCTCGAGATGCTGCGGGCCAGTCCCGCCACCCAGAACTATGCCGACTGGCTGGAAGCGCGCATGGATTTCTTTGACATGGCCGCCGAGGTGGAGGCGGCCATCCCCACGCCCAGGCCTGCCCCGACCCCGCCGCTGCCGCCCCATCCGGTTCCGGCTCCCACGCCCCGGCCCCCGCCGCCCGCCCCGCCTCCAAAACCACTGCCACCCCATCCCCAAAGCCCGCCGGCCGGACCGCGACTGATCCCGCATCCGGTCGAGCCCGCCCCGGCCCCAGCTCCCGCCCCGGCCCTGGAGAAAGCGCGCAACCGGTATGTCGAGAGCAAGCAGGTCTGGCTGCGCAAGCTGGCCGGGCGTCCGGCGCCGGCCCGGGCCGCGGGGCTCCTGCCCGATCTCAAGGGCATCTTCCGGGCCGAAGGCGTGCCGCCCGAATTGGTCTGGCAGGCCGAGGCGGAATCCACCTTCAATCCCGCGGCCCGCAGCCCCGCGGGAGCCGTGGGCCTCTATCAGTTCATGCCCGCCACGGCCCGGCAATTCGACCTGCAACTGACCCCCGCAGATGAACGGCTTGACCCCCGGAAAAACGCCCGCGCAGCCGCACGCTATCTCAAGCAACTGCATGCCCGCTTTGGCAACTGGCCGCTCGCCCTCGCCGCCTATAATTGCGGGGAAGGACGCGTGTCCAAAACCCTCCGCACCCGGGGCGGCACAACCTTTGACGAGATCCACGACAACCTGCCCGCCGAAACCCGCATGTATGTCCCTAAAATCGCCGCCCTGATCCAGCTCCGCGAAAACGCCGATCTGGAACAACTGTGAGGCCTCCACAGCGGATGAATCAGCGTGGAGTCCTGCAACAGCAACTGCCCGAAGTTTTCAAGCGGAGTTCGGATGTCGCGACGCGGAATCTGATTTTCGAAAGCCGGCCTTGACGGGCTCGGACATTTCCGGAACAGCCCCGCACCCCTGGGTACGGCCCTTCTGCAACAAACCTCAAAGTGTTGTTGTGCCAGCCCCCAAACATTCGGATTTCATAGAGGCTCGTGCAACATTCCGATCGGAGCTGATGCCATAGAGGATGCAGAAGTCAGACGCCAGAATGCAGAATCATGCCCCCATGGCGGCAGTTGTGTCAGGCGGCTGTTCATTCTGACTGCGGAATACTGAGCATTGAAACACAGCGGTGCAAAACCGCATTTTGCACGCGCCCCTATTGAATTTATAAATCACTGTTAATTAATACTGTCTTGATGGTCTCCCTAATTTTATTAATGAAAAATAAGATAACCTGATATTTCAGGCATCATTATTAATTAACTATGGTCCTTCTCCTGAATCATTCCTCAACCACCCATATCGGGGACATTTGGGGATCGGTATTGCGAGGTGCGGTAAATGTTTCTATGAGTTAACGTTCCATTGCTTAACCATATCCAATTCCAGAAGAATGGAATAAGAATTCCAACTCCTTTTGTTTGTTCAGCTTGATGAAATATTCCGGCTTGAGCATATTACTATTTAGTATAGCCATTCTGCGGAGGGCGTGGTAAGTTCGGGGCATGAAAACAACCTCCTTGGACTTACGGAAACGGATTCTGGCCTGCTATGACACGGGCAAGGAGACGCGGGTATCGGTGGCCAAGCGGTTTTGCGTTTCGCTGGGCTTGGTCAAAAAACTGATCCAGCAGCGGCGGCATCTGGGCGACATTTCCCCCCTGCATTGGCGCGCGGGGCGAAAGACGATGTTCACGCCGGAACACCGGGAGCAGATGCTCGCGGCGATTCGGCGGCAGCCGGACACGACCTTGGCGGAGTTCCGGGAGTTGCTGGGGCTCGACTGTTCGCTGGTCGCCATCCACCGGGTGTTGGCGCAGATGGGCATGACATATAAAAAAAGACGCTTCGGGCCAGCGAACAGGACCGCGCGGACATCCAGGAAGCGCGGGCGAATTGGGCTGATAAGATAAAAGGGTGGGATCTCGATCGGCTCGTGTTTTTTGACGAATCGGGGGCCAAGACCCATATGACGCGCTTCCGGGGGCGCGCCCCGAAAGGTGCCCGGGCCTATGATTCGGCACCGCTGTGCCGGTGGACCGTGAGAACCATGATCTCGGCGATCCGCGGGGATGGCAGGACGGCCTGTATGACCATCGACGCCCCGACCGACGGCGACATCTTTCAAGCCTTCGCGGAACGGGTGTTGGTGCCCACGCTTCGGCCGGGCGACATCGTGATCATGGACAATCTGGGAGCTCACCATGGCGAATCCGTTGCCGCCGCGATTGCCCGTGCCGGGGCCAAGGTGGAATATTTGCCGGCCTACTCGCCCAACCTCAATCCACATCGAGAAGATGTGGAGCAAGGTGAAGGAGTTCCTCCGGGCGGCCAAGGCCCGGACCTCCGACGCCTTGGATGCCGCCATCGCAACCGCCTTCCAATCGGTCACGCCCCAAGACGCCGCCTCTTGGTTCGCCTCATGTGGCTATACTATATAGTAATACGCTCTAATAGGAATAGCCGACGGAAAAGCTGAAGCGGCCGCCGTCGCCGAGCATGTCGTCCACGCGGATGGGCCAGGCATAATCGAGTTGGATGGGAAACATCGGGAAGTCAAAGCGGATGCCCACGCCGTATCCATCGCAGTATTCTCCATCTCCGACGGCGGGGTTGTCCGGATCCTGGTCGTAGATGTCCTGCCAGACGATGCCGCCGTCGTAGAAGACCGCCAGCCGGATTTTTTCCACCACCGGCATCGTGTATTCCAACGAGATATTCGCCGCGGTGCGGCCGCCGAGCGGCTCTTCGTTCACATCCTTGGGCCCGACCTGGCGATACTTGAAGGCGCGCACGGTGCGGGGCCCGCCCATGAAGAACCGGTCGAAGATGGGCACGCGGTCCGAATCGCCGTATTCCTGGACCAGGGCGGTCCAGCCGCGCAGGTTCAGGACGTGATCGAACCACAACGGCACGTACTGCGAGGCGCGGAGCTGAAGCCCGTAGAAATCGGTTTCGGCCCCGAAGGGGCCGCCGGCCAGCGTCGCCGCGGCCGAACCGCGAAACCCGCGGGTGGCGACAAAGGTGCTGTCGCGCGTGTCGCGGATGAGTTCCACGGTGCCGTAGCTCTTCAGCCGGCCGCCGCCCTCTTGCCGGATCAGGTCGCTGGCGTTGGTCTCCACGTTGCGGATGTCGATGTTTTCCAGACCGTATATCCAATTGATGCGGTTGAAGGAGAAAAACGGCATGCCCAGCGTGAGCGACCCGCCGGTGTTGACCTGGTCGTATTCATCGCTGAAGTACTTGTTTTCGCGCCGGTAGAGGTCCAGACCCAGCGAGAGCCGCCGGTTGAGAAACCAGGGTTCGATCAGCGACATCTCCAAGTCCGTGCGGGAACTGCCGGCCTGCGCGCGCAGGCGCAGTTTCTGTCCCCCCCCCGTGAAGGGCGGGCCGAACAGGTTGAAATTGCCCTGGGTCAGTTCGACGTAGCCGATGACGTTGTCCACGCTCGAAATGCCCAGACCCACCATGAACTGACCGGTCCGCTGCTCCTCCACGTCGAACACGAGATTGAAGCGGTTCGAAACCGCCGTGGATTCCGGATAGGAGGCGACGTAGGAAAAGTAGTTCAGATTGCGGACGCGGTTCTCGCTGGCCCGGATCTTGACTTCGTTATAGACCTCGCCGGGCGCCACGCCGATTTCACGCCGGATCACCTTGTCCATCGTGTCCGAGTTGCCGCGGATTTCAATGTTCTGGATGAAGGCCAGCAGGCCCTCCCGGACCTGATAGGATACCCGCGCGGCCGCCGCATTCGTATCCAGCACCACACGCGGGTCAACCGTCGTTTTGATGTAGCCGCGGGACCCGTAGTAGTCGCGGATGTTCTGCGCGCCGCGCTGGATGGCCACCAGTTCCGCAACGCCTCCGGTGGCCGGCATGCCGCGCGCAACCTCATTGCTGGAAAAACGCGCCAGGCCCTCGATCCGCCAGTCGGCCAGCGTGTACTGCGGGCCCTCGGTGACGTCGAAGACGATGTCAATCTTCTTGCGCCCAACGTAGGCGAACACGGGCTCGGCGACCACGGCCCCAAGGTAGCCCTTGTCCATGAATACCTTGCGGATCGACTCCCGGTCCACCAGCAGGCTGCCGGGCTCATAGACTCCCGCACTGTTGAACCACGACAGCCACGAGGACTGTTTCTGGCTCATGACCTTCAGTAATTCGCGGCGCGGCACGTGCCGGTTGCCACGGAACAGAATCCGGCGCACGACGGCCCGGCGGCCTTCGACCACCTGGATTTCCACGTCGGTGAATTCGGGACGGCCTTCGACCGGCTGGAACGTCCACGTCACTTTCGCGTCGGGAAAATATTCCTTCCGGTAGCTGTCGCGCACCTTCTGGGCCTTCTCGCCCAGCACGGCATTGTCGGCCCGGTCGCCCGAGCCGATTTCCAGCAATGTCCGGACCTTCTTGTTGCCCAGCGTATCCGCGCCGCGGATCGAAAGGTTCCGGATCTGGGGCCGCCCGGTCACCCGGAACCAAAGCACCACGCCCCCGTCCGCTGCGGATTCCAAACGCGCTTCGGCATAGGAAAAGGCCCCCGCCCGCTGCAGGGAACGAATATCTTCCGACAGCGCGGCCCGATCCAGTTCCGCCCCGACCCGGGCGCTGACATGGGCCAGCACCTGCTCGGCGCTGACCGGCACCTCGCCCACAGCGGCGACCCGGATGTCGCGGATGGGCACGGCGCCAGCCGCCACCGCCGCCAGGAACACCGCCGCCCCAACCGCCCCGAGCTGGCGCGCTGTCCGGGTTGCGCTCATTCGGGCACTCCGGAATCCACGCCTTCCTGGCGGTTCGAAAACCGGGTGAAGCGTCCATCGAAATCCAGTTTCACTTCGCCGGTGGGCCCGTTGCGGTGCTTGGCGATATCCAGAATGGCCAGCCGGGGATCCTTGTCTTCCGTGTTCTTCTCGTCTTTGTACATGGAGGGCCGGCGCAGCAGCATCACCACGTCCGCATCCTGCTCAATGGCGCCCGAATCGCGCAGATCGGAGAGTTTGGGAATCGAGCTGCCGCCGCGGGTTTCCGGGGCGCGGCTGAGCTGGCTCAGCACCAGGACCGGCACTTTGAGCTCCTTGGCCATGCTTTTCAACGCCTGCGAAATGGCTGCGGTTTCCCGCTGCCGGCCCTCGCCCGCATACTTGGAAAAATTCATCAGTTGCAGATAATCCACCACGATGAATTCCACCGCGTACTTGCGCTTGAGGCGGCGGGCACGGGCACGCAGGTCCATGGCTTCGAGACCGGCGGTATCGTCCACGTAAATCGGCGCCTGGCGCAGGGCATCGGCCGCCGTGATCAGTTGGCGGTGCTCCGCCTGGCCCACCAGGCCCGAGGACAAACTTTGCGCGGACACTTCCGCCCGGCAGCAGATCATGCGGCGAACAAGGGATTCGGCCGCCATTTCGAGGCTGAAAACGGCGACGGGCCGCCCGGTCTGGCCGCGGGTCCCGAGCGCCACATGCTCGGCGATATTCAGCGCCAGCGAGGTCTTGCCCATGGACGGCCGGGCCGCCAGCACGATCAGATCCGATCGCTGCATGCCCAGCAGCATCCGGTCGATGTCCACAAAGCCGGTCGAGATCCCGGTCAGGCCTTTCTTCTCTGTGATGAGCGTCTCGACCTCTTGCATCTCCTCGGTGATGAGCTGGCCCCACGTGCGCTCGACGCCGCGGCGTCTTTCGCTCAGGGAGTAGAAGGCCTCCTCGGCGGTGCCCAGAAGTGCTTCGGCCTCCAGTTCCCCCTTGTAGCAGTCCTCGGTAACGACCCGGGCGGCGTCAATGATGCGCCGCAGGAGGTGGTGTTGATAGACGCTCTGGATGTAGTATTCGGCATGCGCAGTGGTCAGCGTACCGCCAACCAGCCGGGCCAGTTCTTCTTCGCCCCCCACGCTCTCCAGCGCGTGAATGGTGCGGAGCCGTTCCACCACGGTGACGAAATCGACCGGCTTGCGCTCGGCATGCAGCGTCAGCATCGCCCCGAAAATGCTCTGGTGGCTTTGCAGGTAAAAGGAATCCGCGGCGATCTGCCGTTCAATGCACAGGTCGAGAATGCGGGGCCCGTCGAGCAGGGCGCAGCCCAGGACGGCCCGTTCGGCCTCTTCGCTGTGCGGCGGAACGCGCTCGGCGGCACGGAAGGCCCGGGGGCCCGTCCCGGTATCTCCCGCGCCAGCCATCACTCGCCCCCCACCCTACTCCGTCTGCGCGGCGGTTTCCGCCGCCGTCTTGTCGGGAACGACCGTCACCTTCAGCCGGCCGCGCACTTCCGGGTGGAGGTGCAACGCCACTTCGTGTTCGCCCAGCGCCTTGAACGGCTCGTACATCGCCAACTGCTTCTTCTGGAGTTCGAAGCCCGCCGCCGCCAGCCGGGCCAGCACGTCCGCCGCGCTGACGGAGCCGAACAGCCGGCCGTCGGCATTCACCTTCACGGGACAGGCCAAGGCCAGTTTCTCCAGCTTCGCCAGCAGGACTTCCGCCTCCACCTTCTCCCGGGCCAGGCGTTCCGCCGCCTCGGCGCGCTTTTTCTCGATCAGCCGCTTAGTTCCGGCAGTCATGGTCACCGCAAGCTTCTTGGGGAACAGGAAATTGCGGGCGAAGCCCGACCGGACGCGGCAGGCGTCGCCGGAGCGACCCAGCTCGGCGACATCTTCCAGCAGAATTACTTCAATCGTTTTGCCCATGGTACACCCGTCTTTCCGCCGCCTACGGCAGCAATCCCATCACCCGCGCCCGGCGGATCGCGCGCTTCACCTGGCGCTGCTGCTTGGCATTCGCCCCCGTAATGCGCGCCGGGGTGATTTTGCCGCGCTCCGTCATGAACTTGCGCAAAAACTCATAGTCCCGGTAATCCACCTGCTGGTCGGCCTTGAGCAGACGGGTGCGAGTGCGGCTCATATCATCGGCCCGGGCATCGCGGCGGCCGGGGCGTTTCTTCTTGTTCTTCATCATTGGATTCGTGCTCCGTGGTTAGAATGGAATTTCCTCGTCGTCCGCCGGCTTGGCCAGGGGTTCCTCGAAAGATGATGCGGCGGCAGGGGCCGCAGGGGCCGTATCGCGCACGGCGCCGTCGCGACGCGGACCGCTGAGGAACTGCACCCGTTCGGCACGCACTTTGAGGCGCGACCGTTTCTGGCCGGTCTCCTTGTCATCCCAGGAGTCCATTTGCAGGCGGCCCTCGATGAAGACGGGCGCACCCTTTGACAGATATTGCTGGCACGTCTCCGCCTGCCGGTCCCACACGTCCACATCCAGAAAAACGGTCCGCTCGACGCGCTCGCCGCTCTTGTTCTGGTAATACTCATTGACGGCCAGGCGCAACGTGCTTACCGCCGTGCCCGACGGAATCCGGCGCAGTTCGGGATCCTGCGTGAGGTTGCCGATCAAAAAAACCTTATTCAGCGCCACGGCCATGGTCCGCCTCCTTCTGTTTGGCGGGCGCTGCTGCCGCCGGAGCCGTCACCACCTGGACCCGGAAGACCTGCTCGTCGAGCTTCAGGCGCGCCTGCAGCGCCCCGACCTTGTCGCCCTCCAGCTGGAAGGCGATCAAGCCATAGTGGCCGCTGAGCTGCTTCTGCATCGGGCGGGCGAACTCGCGCTTGCCCAGACGGGTGCAACTGGCAACCTTGCCGCCCAACTTTTCAATTTCCGCGCGGACGGCATCCACGGCTCCGTCCCAGTCCGCATCCTTCAGGTCTTCCCGAAAGATGATCATTGCCTCGTATTTATTCACCTCATTGCCTCCTCAATTGAACTGGTTCATCGCCTGGTCCGCGCCATGGACAAGCAGACACTCCAAGGCGTCCGCCGCCCGGCTGACGACCGCCGCCAGTTCGCGGCGCTCTCCGGCATCCAGCCGTTCCAGCACATGTTCTCTCAAGCTCATTCCATTTTCCTTGTCGCCGACGCCCACCCGCACCCGGGCGAAATCCTCCGTTCCGAGACGTTCGATCACCGACTTCAGCCCGTTGTGGCCTCCGGCGCTCCCTTGGGCCCGGATCCGCAACTTGCCCATGGGCAGGTTGACGTCATCGATCACAACAATCAAGTCCTTTGCGGTCAGCCCCGCCGGACGCATCAGCGCCGGCAGCACGTTCCCGCTCAGGTTCATGAAGGTCAGCGGCTTGACCAGCAGCAGGGGTCCGGCGCCATCCAAGGTGGTCTTGGCGGTCTGGACGGGACGGCGCCAGGAACGGCGGAATCTCACCCCCCGGCGGCGGGCAAACTCTTCCAGGACCTGCCATCCGGCATTATGCCGGGTGTGTTCGTAGGCCCGTCCGGGATTGCCCAGCCCCACCACCAGTCGCATGCGTTTCGCACCTCTCCTGCCGGCCGCGGCTTACTTCTTCTCCTTCTTGTCGGCCTTCTCCGGGGCGGAGGCCTTGGCTTCCTTGGCGGGGGCCTTGGACTCCTTGCCCTTCTCCGCGCCTTCTTCTCCTTCCTCTTCCTTCTTCTCGGTCAACACCTCCGGACCGGCGGCGGCCGCGGCGGCTTCGGCCTCGGCCTCGGCCTTCTCCTCTTCCTCGGTGCGCGGCGCAGCGACGGCGGCGACCACCTGGTCGGGATCGTCCAGCACCCGGTACTTGGCGGCGTCAATCTGCACATCGCGCACGCGCAAGGTCTTGCCCACGGTCAGCCCCGAAACGTCCAGTTCGACTTCCTCGATCAGGTCGCCCGGCAGACACTGCACCGTCAAGGCGCGCAGCACGTGCTCCAGAATGCCGCCTTCGTTGGCCACGCCGGTCGGGATCCCGGTCAGCTTCACCGGCAGCTCGATTTCGATCTTCCGGGTCATGGAAATCTCGTAGAAGTCCACATGGATGACCCGTCCGGTGACGGGATGGTGCTGCATGGCCTTGAGCATCACCTTGAAGGGCTTGTCAGCCCCTTCCACGGCCAGATCCACGATCATGTTCTCGCTGCGGTGGCGGCGGAGCATCACCAGAAAATCGTGTTCGTTGAGCTGGATGTCCACGCCCGGACGGCCCTCGCCATACACCACCGCCGGGAACCAGCCCGTGCGGCGCAGGCGGCCGGCCGAGGCGCTGCCTTTTCCGGAGCGCGGCTTGGCGGTCAGTTTTGTTTCTTTCATTGCGTTCTCCCTTGATGAATCTCGAACAGCTTGGAGACGGATTCGTCCGCATAGATCCGTTTGATCGCGTCGCCCAGCAGATCCGCAACCGTCAGGATGGTAATGGGGTAATCCCCCCAATCCTGCGGCTCGATGCTGTCGGTGGTGATCAATTCCTCGATGGCCGACTCCTTCAGGCGCTGGATGCCCAGCGGCGTGATGGGACAGTGGGTCACCGCGGCGCGCACGGATCGGGCCCCCTGCTTGCGGGTCAACTCGGCGGCGGCCGCGAGGGTGCCGGCCGTGGTGGTCATGTCGTCCACCAGGATGCAGTCCTTACCTTTCACGTCCCCCACCAGTTGGAAAGCCTCGACCTGGGTGGCGCTCGTACGGTGCTTGCCGGTCAGTGCCAGGCCGGCGTCCAGCAGCTTCATGTAGGAATAGGCCATTTTCAGGCCGCCGGGATCGGGCGCCACCACCATTCGGTTTTCGACCGGCACCTTTTCGCGCAGATAGCGCACCAGCAGCGGCGCCGCATACAAATGATCCACGGGAATATCGAAAAAGCCCTGGATCTGGGGCGAATGCAGATCCATCGTCAGCACCCGGTCCACGCCCGCCGCCACCAGCAGGTTGGCCACCAGTTTGGCGGAAATCGGCACCCGGGAACGCTCCTTCCGGTCCTGCCGGGCATAGGCGAAAAAGGGCATGACGGCAGTAATGCGGCGGGCCGAAGCCCGGCGGGCGGCGTCCGTCATGATCAGCAGCTCCATCAGGTACTCGTTGGGAGTCATGCCGGTCGGCTGGATGATGAAGACATCCCGACCCCGCACCGTTTCCTCGTAGGTCACGGATATCTCGCCGTCGGGAAAGCGTCCGATGCTGGCCACGCTCAGCGGCATGCCCACCCGCGCCGCGATCTTCTCGGCCAAGGGCCGGTTCGCATTTCCCGCGAAAATCTTGATGTGGTTCTTCATGTTGGCTGTCTTCTTGTTGTTCGTCTTGTATCCGGCGCAATGGTTGCCCGACTAGGATTTGAACCTAGACTCTAGCCTCCAAAGGGCTGTGTGCTGCCATTACACCATCGGGCAATGCGTTCGATGGCCTTCCGCAATCGCGCAACGGCAGCCCGTCCGGCGCCGCGCCCGACCGTGACAAAGAACAAACTGGTCCGTCCCCGCGGACGGACCCGTCCTCAAAAACCCGCGCACCTTACCTGTGACCTTGTAAAAAGTCAATCCCCCCTCGTCGGCTGTTTTGGGGAGGCTGTTTGTAAAAAAAAGGGGGGGGCCGCAATTCGATGACGGGAGAGGCGGCCGCGGCAAGGACCGGTGGCCCCCGAATGGACCGGCAGAAGGACCAGCCTGGCCTGCCGTCCGGAGTGTGCCCTCAGGACCGATTGACCAACGTCAACCGACATCCCGGCCAACAGCCCCCCATGTAGAAGATACGCGCCGCATTGAGGCCCCCGGAAAAAAATGGTTTCCGGCGATCGAGCGGTTGTTTTTCGAGACCGCGAACCACTTCCGACCCGCGTTTATCCCCTTGGAAGAAGATAATGTTTAATTAAACATATCCAATGTAATCAGAATTTCCAAGTAATTCTTCATTTATTATCATATCATGTTTAATTAAGCATTTTTTATTCCGGACCGGGGGGGGAATGCCGCTCGATGGTCGACGGCAGGAGCAACCCCGTTGTACACGCGCCTGCAGGCTGGCGTTCGCAGGACCCCGTCTGTCCTGACGGCAGCCGGGTTTTCGGTTGCCGGTAGTTTTCGGTTGCTGGCCTTGCCTCCCACCCCCGCCCTCCGCTATCCTGCGCGGCCGTGGACCTATCGCTCATCCTGACCTACCGGTGCAATTCGCGGTGCTCCATGTGCCATGTCTGGCAGCACCCGACTCTGCCTGCCGAGGAGGTACCCATCGACTTCCTCGCCAAGTTGCCCGCCGGCTTTCGCCGCCTCGTTCTGACCGGCGGCGAACCCACCCTGCGCGCCGACCTCGAGGACATCGTGGACCTGGTCCGCCCCAAAACCCGCTACCTGGAAATATCGACCAATGGCCTGCTGGCTGCCCCCCTCGAGCGGATCGCAGCCAGGCACCCCGAGGTCGAAATCTCCATTTCCATCGACGGGATCGGCGCCCGGAACGATACCCTCCGCGGGGAACAAGACGGCTATGAACGCAAACTGGCCACCATGCAGCGCCTGGTTGCCGCCGGCGGCCGGAATATCGGATTGACCACAGCTATCCAGGACGGCAATTGCGACCAGTTGCTCGACCTCTACCGGCTGGCATGCCGTTTTGGAGGCGAGATGGCCGGCTGCGCCCTGCACAACGGCTTTCTGTTTCACAAGGCCGACAACGA
This sequence comes from Lentisphaerota bacterium, assembly GCA_012514035.1. GTDB lineage: Bacteria > Verrucomicrobiota > Kiritimatiellia > CAIQIC01 > Lenti-01 > Lenti-01. The sequence continues at coordinate 34,078 of JAAZBB010000009.1, forward strand.
ACCCGCCAACCGCGTCCGCACCGCCCGTGCCGTCCAGCCGCTCGTCTATGAATTGCTCCTGTCCCGCCATCCCCGGAACTGGATCCGCGCCTACCAGCATCTGGGCATGATGAGAAAGATCCTGGGCCAGCCCCGCCGCCTCCCCTGCCCGGCGGGGCGCGATTTCCTGTTTGTGGACCCCTGGGGACGGGTCTATGCCTGCAACATCCGGCCCGATCTGGAAATCGGAGACCTGGCCAGCCAGACGTGGAAAGAGATCATGGCCGGTTCGCGCGCAGCGGAAGCCCGCACCCGGGTGGCCCGCTGCACTCATAACTGTTGGCTGGCCGGCCATGCCCGCGCCTCCCTGCGCGGCCGGCGTTTCCCCAGCCTCGTCCGGCTGCAACCGCTGGGATGGATCCTGGCCAACAAATTGCGCGCGGCCCTGGGGCGGCCCATCGACTTCGACCATGCCGTGGATTTCCGCGACGTGGCGCATACTCCGGTGGCCGCCCGACGCGAATCCGGGCCGGGCAGGGATTTCCATCCCGTTCCCCAGCCCAAAACCGAGCAACCCTACGGCGCGTTCAACAACGTGATGAACAAGTAGAAGCCGGATCGGCCCCCTGCCCCGCTCGGGACTTTTCCGGTCCGCCCGTTCGGATCACTTCCCGGTACACGGCAACCGTCCGGGCGGCAATTGCGTCCCAGTCAAAGGCCTTCAGGTCGTAGATGCGGACCGGCTTCGTCCGGCTTAATTTCTGTTGCAGTTTCGCGGCCAGGTCATCGGGTTCATCGGACCGGAAATAATCTTCGGGGGGCAGATCAACCAGGCGTGTGGCCGGCAGGTCACTGGCCAGGACATCGCAGCCGGCGGCCATTGCCTCCAACAGCACCAGGGGAAAACCCTCGTTCCGGGAGGACAGGACAAACAGCCGGGCATGGCGGTACAATTGCGCCAACGGACCTTCCGTCAGATGTCCGGCAAACACCACGGGAGCATCTCCGGCGCGGGCCTTCAACTCCCGCAAATGGCCATCGTCATTGTCCACTCCGCCGGCGATCACCAGGACCGGCCGGTCAGACGGCAGGCGCCGCCAGGCGTCGATCAGCAGACCGAACCCCTTTTCCGGCGTGATCCGGCCGACCGCCAAAATGTACTTGTCCGCTTCCAGTCCGAAGCGTCCCAGCCAGTCCGTGGCCTCATCCGGCTCCGCCGCCTGCACCCCGTTGGGGATGAACTGCGACTTGCGCCGAACCGCACCATCGTATTTCTGCATTTGAACCGGGTTCACAAAGACAACGGCATTCGCGGCGCGCAGGGCCACGTATTCGCTGAGTTTCAACAGCCGGCGGGCCAGCCACCCCCACTTCTGATGCTCATAGTTCGGACTGTGAAAGGTCAGGACCACCGGAATCCCGGCCAGCCGGACCAGCGGCGAAAAAATGCCCGGACCGATGTTGTGAACGTGCACCAGGTCGGGGCGGCGGCGAATGGCGGCCAGGGTCGCCAGAAACGAATGGAACGCCGCTTCCCAGCCCTTTATCCGTGTGGACGGCAGATCCACAAATTCGATGCCCGGGAGCGGCGGACTGGCCTGGACATACGCCCGTCGGCGGCATACGACGGTTCGGACTTCTGCGGGCAACCGTGGATAGAGGTTCTCGCAGTGCTTTTCCACCCCCCCCTGGACTCCGGGAAACCCCCGGGTGCCGATGACGCAAATGTTCAAGGCCGCACGATCAATCGAAGCTGAGGCGCTGTCCCCGCCAGAGGCGGAATTTGTTTTTGAGAATCCACAGCAGCGGAACCCACGGGCGCCGCACCATGTCATGCCGTTCGGTCACGATGAATGCGCAATTGCGCGGGCATTCGCGGACGCGTTGGGCAATCTCCCGTGCTTTCTCCGAGGCGAGGATGTTTTCCAGGGAATCCTCCTTGATGTTGCCGATGATCCATTCCTCCGCCGAGCCGTTGCAGGGGGCCACGTTGCCGGCCGGATCGATGAAGAAGAAGTCCGTCAGGGCCCCGCAGGGCGGCCGGTAGCCGGGCTCATCGCCCCGCAGGCGCCGGTGGATGCTGCGGTTGAAATACGCCCGGCCGTAATCCTTCAGGCGGTCCTTCAGCCGGCGACGCCTGGAGGTCAGCAGCGCCTCCACGAATCTCTCGTGCTGTTCCAGGGCCGCCGCCCCGGAAATGGCGTTGTCCTCCTTGTGAAAGTACCAGGAATTGTGCACCACGGAATTACCCAGTTCCACATCCAGAGCCACGCACAAGTCATAGAGATGAATCAGATCCGTGTAGTTGTCCGGCGAAATCACCACCGAAAAGCCGATGTTCCTGCATTTCGTCTTCTTCAGCTCCAGGATCGTCCGCAAGGCGTGGTCAAATCCGTCCGGAATGCCGCGCTTGGCGTCGTTCAGCGCGGGCAATCCTTCCACGCTGACCCGGATCAGGATGTTCGGATACTTCTTGGCCAGCGCCACGATCTTGTCCGTGTGGTACCCGTTCGTGCTCAGTTCCAGCAGGGCCGCTTTGGGATAGAGAATCCGGAAAATGTCATCGATATCCTTCCGCAGGGTGGGTTCCCCGCCGGTAATATTGATGCGCAGGCCGGGCGGCAGCTTTTCATAGTAGGAGAGGTCCAGTTCCTCATCCGGCCGGGTGGGATGCCGCCAGATGTCGCACATCTTGCACTTGGCGTTGCACCGGAAGGTGGTGATCAAACTGGCTTGGACGGTGTTTTTCATGCTGGTGAACGGTCTCCGCCTGGTCCGCGGCCCGGTTCTGATTCCAGGCGGCAGGCCGGGATTCATATATACACCATCCCCTCGGCCCCGTCCAGCCGGAGCCCCCGCGCCGGCCGGACCGCCGGGAACGGGCGGACATCGTGCCCCCCCTGCCCCCCTGCCGACTTGCACTTTCGGTCCCCATCCGCAAGAATCCCCCCAATCATGAAACGCCAACTGCGAGCGCTGGTCCTGGCCCTCTGCTGGCTGCCCGCCATGGCCCGCGCCGGGGCCGGACCGCTGAACACGCTGGTGGTCGTTAACGGTGCCAGCCGCGATTCCCGCGCCTTGGGAATGTATTACCTGGAACGCCACGGCATTCCCGAAACTCATCTGTGCACCCTCAAGACCGACCCGCGGTCGCCCTCCATTAACCAGCGCTTGTTCGAGCGCGAAATCCGCTTGCCGATCCTGGCCCACCTGGCCGACCGCCAGTTGGCGGGCCAAATCGATTTCGTCGTCCTGTGCATGGACATGCCCTCCCGGGTCGAAAACAGCAACGGCATCACAGCGGCACTGTTCTACGGCTACAAGCCGTATCCCCGCGATCCGAAATGCAATCTCGCCTCGAATTCCGTCAACCAGTACTTCGGCACCGAACGGGCCTATGCCGCCACCGCAGGCTGGAACAAGACCAACATGCCGATTTTCTTCCTCCTGACTGCCCCCAGCCTCGAAACCGCCAAGCAGGTCGTGGACCGCGCCGTGGAGTCCACCGCCTCTTTTCCCGCGGGCATCTTCGGCCTCTATGGCTCCGGCGATTCCGCGCGCAACATCCGCCACCGCACCTATTCCATCGTGGCCCGCCAGTTTGAACTCTTTGGCCGGGGCGAGTGGATCGACGTCAACCCCTCGGCCAGCCCGGTTCCCCCGCGGCCCGTGCTCGGATACCTGACCGGGCTGGCGGCATTGCCGGCCGCCTTGGACAACCTCGTCTTGGCGCCCGGCGCCATCGCCGACCATCTGACCTCCTGCGCCGGCATGATTCCGGATCCCTGCGACAATCAAAGCAGCGTCTGGGACTGGCTGCGCCTGGGGGCCGTCGCCTCCTACGGCACCGTCAGCGAACCCTGTGCCTACGAAGTCAAGTTTCCCGTGCCCATGCTGTTTTTCTGGTATGCCCGCGGCTTTACCGCCGGCGAAGCCCTGGCGATGTCGGTGCGCAATCCCTATCAGGGCATCTGGGTCGGGGATCCCCTCGCCGCTCCGTTTGCCGCGCCCCCGGTTGTCCGCATCACGGCCCCCGCCTACAATGCCGAAGTCGACGGCGATGTCCCGCTGCAAATTTCCGTGGCCGCCCACGACCGCGGCGCCCCGCCAATCTTTCTCGACCTCTATCTCGATGGCCGGCATCACGCCCCCGTCACACGCCCCTTCGCCCCGGTCGGCAACGAAATCGCCGCGCACATCGGTACCAACCGCTTCGCCTACACCATCGCCCCCGGCGAAGACCTGTTTGCCGCCGTGGCCGGTCTGGCCTGGGCCGTGAATTACCACGGTGGCGGTCAGCTCACCGCCAAGTCGCATGCCGATCGTCTCGAAATCACGACCCGGGCCCCTCTGGACGAAGATGGCCAGCCGCTGCCGTTTTCCGTCACCACCGAGCCGGGCTTCGCCCCTGCCCTTTATATTGGCGGCACCGCCGGCACTGACCGGCTCTTGATTGAGGATGGCATCGGCCGGGCCGCGGCCGCATTCCATCTGGGTACCACCCGCACCTGGGAAATCGAATATCCGCTGGATCTGTCCGCGCTGGAACCCGGCCCCCATGTGCTCAGCGTGGTCGCCCGCGACGGCACCGCCATGGAATGCCAAGGCCAGGCCGATCTTCCCTTCCGCATCCCACCCCGCCCGGCGTCCGCCGGCGGAGCCGATCGTGACAACCGTCCGGGCGGATAACCTCCAGCTGGACGCTTTCGCGGACGGTTTGCGTCGCACCGGCGACGCCCGCCCTTTTGATTTCTGCTCCCTGAGCGAAGGCTTTCTCTATCCCGAACGCGCCCGGCCGGGCGTGCTGGACTATTTCTTCTTCGCCTGCGCCCACCAATTCGGCTTCTGGACGCTGGCGGGCAACCGTTGGGCCGGCCCCATGGTCGCGCCCCTCGACGGCCGGAACCTGAAAGGCTCCGACTTTCTCTGGCGCGCCTGCACCCGGGCCTGGCAGCGGAACCCGGACAGCTTCGTCCCGATCGCCCTGGACGCGATGACTGATGCCGGACTCAATACCCTCTTTCAAAGCGATGCCGACATCAATCCGCTGCCGATGTGGAGGGACCATCTGGCGCTGACCCGCGGCTACGCCCGCTGGTTCGTCGCGCGGGCCCTCACCCCCACGGACGTGCTCCGCTGCGCGCAGGCCGCTCCCAAGCCCCTGGCGGCCCTGCTGGCCGCGCTCGCGGAAATCCCGGGCTACGCGGAAGATCCCTTGCAGAAAAAAGCCATGCTGCTGGCCATCGTGCTCGAAAACCGCCCCGAGCATTTCCTGCAGGTCACCGATCCGGAATCGGCCGTGCCGATCATCGACTATCACCTGCAGCGCAGTGCGCTGCGCACCGGGCTGGTGCGCGTGGAGAACCCCGCCCTGCTCGCGAAACTGGAATCCCGCGTAACCGTTACGGCGGCAGAAGAAGGGGCGGTTCGGGCCGCAACCTATGACGCCATCCAGCAGCTCATGGCCCGCTCCGGCCTCTCCGCCGCGGCCGTGGACTGGTTTTTCTTCCGGAACCGCACCCGCTGCCCGGAAACGACGGAGCCCGACTGCTCCGCCTGCCCCGTGCAGGCCATCTGCGCCAAGGCCACCCGCCTCTTCCAGCCCGTCTTCCGCACCACCGCCTACTAAGCCGCCCCGGAGTTTTCCACACCGTGGAAAAAATCACCGTTTATTTCCACGGAATGGAAAAATATTTCGGCGGATTTCCACCCAATGGAAAGAATTTTGCCCCGCCCCAGTACACTGGCGGCCGCATTTCAGATAGTATAATAGTTGCAACTATTATAGTTGGGCGGATTGCGCGGGATCGGCGCGCACGGGCCCACCCTAGCGGGCGAGGCTGATCCAGACGACGCGAAAGCCGTCGAGGATCTGCTGGGCTTCCTGCAGGTAGAGGCGGGCGGCGTCGCGGTGGTTCACCACCACGAGGAGGTCGTGCGACAGCACCGAGGTGTTGTACCAGTTGAACGAGCCGTCGATCACGATCTGTTCGTCAATGACGCATTGCTTGGAATGGACCGGCGAATACGGCACGGGACGGTCGTGAACGCCGTACACCAGCGCAATGGCGATGCCGGCTTCCTGCAGTCGCCGCACCGCCGGCAGTAACGGGCGCTGGAGCTCCTCGGGCATGCTGCGCTCCCGGGCGGGATCGCCCTCCCAGGCTAGATGGCCGTTGAGGATGATCCGCACGTAGACGCCGCGATTCTTCGCGGCAATCAAAGCATCTACTACGCTCTCGCCATGCTCTCCGCGCAGCTCCCCGATCAGAAACAGGCACAGGTGGATCGAATGCCGGGCGCGCTGAATCTCCGCCAGAATGGCGTGGTGGGGCCGATAGTACTTGCCGTTGAGCATGGCGGTCCGGCCAAAGGTGTAGAGCAGATTGAACGGACTCATCGGGTCCACCCCGTAGCGCCGGATGACCCCGCCGCGCACGGACTGGAAAATGTTGTCGAGCAGCCGGCACACGCCGAAGGACCGGAACGTCATGCCCGACTCCCAGTTGCTGCCCCAGCGGTCGAAGGTGATGTTGAAGGAGCCGACGATGGCGTCCTCGTCGCCGAAAATAATGAACTTGTTGTGCATGTCGGTGGCCACTTCGGCCAGCGGATCGCGGGTGGTGCACACCTCGCCGAGGAGCTCGATGCCCGAACGCTTCAGGGCCAGATAGTTCGAGCTGTTGGTCAGCGTCATCTTGCGCCAGTCCACGATCACCTGCACGGGCACGCCGCTGCGGTGGGCATGGGTCAGATGCCGGATGAAATCGCCGTCATCCACGCAGTCCACGCAGACCTTGATGCCGCAGGGCCGCGCGGGGTCGGTTTGCCGGCGCCAGATCATGGTGTCGATCAGGTCGTGAATGTAGCGCTTGGGGTGATACGGATGCCAGGCCTGGCCCTTGGTGAACTTGGGAACCAGGCGGAGCGACTCGACATGGTGGTTCATCCAGTCCACGTCGCGCTGCAGCTGGTCCGCGTCCACCTCGTGTGTCCGGTACGGATTGGGCGTGGCCCACTCTTCCGTGATATGCCGCCGGACCTCGCCTTCGCTGCCGAATTCATGACCGTCCATGAAAATGTATTCCAGCCGCGACGGAATCGACCGCTCGTGCAGATGCAGAATGTAGGAGAACTTGACGCAGGTGACGCGGCCCTGGTGCAGCGCCTGCGGATGGATGAACAGATCGCGCGTTTCGCGCCAGTGCCGGTTCCAGTCGCCGCCGAGCGGATCCGTGTGCGCCAGATACTGCTCAAAGGTGCCATCCTCGTGGAAAACCTTGAGCACGACCTTGAGATTCATCCCGGCCCCCCAGTCCACCCGGAAGCGGATGCGGCCCCAGCGCAGATAGAACAGTTCCCGAAACTCGTTGCGGCGGGGATACGGCGGACTCATCCAGGCTTCGGTCGGCGCAGCGTACTGCTCGGCGTATTCCATGGCTTCCCCTCCTAGCGCAACTCGAACTCCACCAGATAGCCCGTGTGATCGGAGACGCGCCCGTAACAGGCGGCGGTAAACAGTTCCTCGGCGTGAATGGCCCGCAGGGCGCTGCCGTTCCGAAGCCACAGGTAGTCGATGCGGCGGTCCTGTTCCAGCAGTTGCACGGGATCGCCGCTGCGGGCGCGGAACACCTGCTGGAACTCGGCCGGCCGCAGAATCTTCAGGTACTGGTCCTCGAACTCGCCTGCGTCCACGATCTGCCGGTAGGCCTCGCTGCCGGCCGCAATGTTGAAGTCGCCGCACAGCAGGGTGGCGGCCACTTCCGGCGCCTGCTTGGCCTCCGCCCAGCGTTGCAGGCGGGCATACTGGGGATAGAACCCGGCGCTGGGCCAGCTCAGGTGTGCGCTGAACACGTTGATCAGCCCCATGTAGGGCACCCGCACCTGGGCCATGACCACCTTCCGCGCGTGAATGTCGAACGGATCCTGGCTGTCGGACACATAGCCCGAGTCGGTGAGGGCGAAGGGATGGCGGCTGAGGATGGCCAGTCCCTCCCGGTAGCGTTCGAATCCCAGATGGGCCCAGTCCGTCCGCAGATGATACGGCTGGGGCAGGTGATCATTGATGATGCGCGCGGCGTTGGACGACCAGTCCCCGGCGCCGCCGTTCCAGTTCTCCCCCACCTCTTGCAGGCAGACCAGATCGATCTTCCGTTCCTGGATGGCCTGGGCCACCCGCTGAAATTTCTGCTGCTGATCCTCCTCCTGATAGGTGTGTAAATTGAGCGTCAGGACTTTCAGCGTGCCGCGGCGGGCGCAATAGTTCCGACCGCCGCAGTTGTCCCAGACGACCTGGTGGGCCGTCCGGCACTCAATGGCATATTCCACCCGGTAGGCATGCTGGACCGGAATGCGGCCCGTCCACACCTCCCAGCCGTAGCGGTTCGGGTTGCGCGCATTGCTGCCCACGCTCAAATCCCAGTGGTTGCGCCGGAAATAGGCCGGCGCCTGGTGCGACGTGGCCCAGCCGTCCGTCGTCCAGTGAATCACCACCGCCTCCGGCGCCACGGACTGCCGGACCGCCACCTCCACCGGCACCGCCAGAATGCCCGGCGCCAGCTCCGGATCGTAGCCGACGACCTGCACCGGTTCCGGCCCGAACCCGATCACGCCGGAATCGGCATCGGACCGGTAGTTCTGCCCGAACCGGCTGTCCCAGTGGCGAATTCCGTCGCGCTCCAGGCAGGCCGCAAACTGGATGTTGCCCGGAATTGCCGAATCCATGGTCAGGGGCACCCCCACCTCGGCGGTCCATAATTCCTCCTCGCCGCCCACCCCGCAGCGGTAGCCCGCCGCCGACACCTGCCAGACCCCATCCTCTCCGCACCAGTGAATGTCCACCCGCTTGCCATAGTCCCCCGCCCCCACTCGCACCGCGAACAGCATCTCCTGGAACGTGCCGTGCACGGTCCGGGAGATGATGTTCTTGACGTAGATCAACTGGATCGGCGGGTTCATCATCCAATCAAGCACTCTAGACAAAACCCGGACTAGACGCGAAAGTTTTTTACCTGGCCCGGAGAACGCGATATATGTTCCCCATCATGAACAAGACCACATGCCTTCGCAGTGTCCTGGGCGCCGCGCTGATGGCCGCCCTGGGCTCCGGCTGCGCCACCACGACCGACTACGTCACCGGCCAGCGCGTGCGCAATATGTATACCCTCGACGAAGAAACCCGCATGGGGGGCCAGTACTACGCCCAGATGGTCGGCGAACTGCGCAAATCCGACGCCCCGATCGACCAGGATGCCGCCCGCGTCGACCTCGTGCGCGACATCACCCGCCAGATCGTGTCCGTCGTGCACATCACCAACCTGCCCTACAAGGCGACTTTTGTGGGCGACCCGGATTTCGTCAATGCTTATGCCCTGCCCGGCGGAAACATCATGGTCTTCGAGGGCATTTGGAACCCCAAGGAAGGCCTGGTCCGCACCGTGGACGAACTGGCCGCCGTCATCGGCCACGAACTGGCCCACGTCAACTGCCGCCACTCCACCGAAGCCATGACCCGGCAGGTCCTGCCGAATTTGTTGCTGTCCGCCTTCATGATCTGGGCCACCATCAAGGACGATGACAGCATGCAGTTGCTGGCCGGAGGCCTGCTGCTGGGCTACAACGGACTGGTCGTGACCAAATACTCCCGCAAGGACGAACTCGAAGCCGACCGCGTTGGCATGATGTACATGGCCCGGGCCGGCTTCGATCCCGAGGCCGCCCCGCGCGTCTGGGAACGTCTGGCCAACGGCAGCGACAGCCAGTTCAAGAAAACACTGAGCATTTTTTCCACCCATCCGCGCGACAAGCTGCGGGCCGACGAACTGCGCAAGCACCTGCCCGAAGCCCGCGCCCTGTTCGAAGCCGCCCCCGTCAAGCGCGACGGAAACCGCAAGCTGGCCGACATCCTGCCGCCCCCCCCGCCGAAAATCCCGGCCAAGCAAAAGAACTCCGGATCCTGAGCGCTCGCCGCGCCCCAGCCCCCCACGGCCTCGCGCAGTCGGTGAATCAGGTCCCGCCTCCCCCGCGCCACCCGTTGCGATTCA